>NZ_BDJK01000061.1 GCF_001950255.1 Carboxydothermus pertinax | reverse complement strand
CAGGCATCATGGCCGATCAGCAACCTCGCCGGAATGAGCACTTAGCTTAATGTACCATGATCCTCTAATTCTGCTGCAAATAAGAGGGGAAACATTAAGGTGTGCAACCTACGCGTGAAAAGTGCGGACCATGAACTGGGGGTCACTCTTAACAAGAGGTTAAACCTCAAGGGGGAGAATACCTACCCAGAAACAATCTCACGATTATATTGTGCCTGGTCCAGCAGCAAAAAGAAAGTCTAATTTCCAGTTTTCAAAGAACAATTTTTATAAAATCTAAACGGTTTTTATTACCGTTTAAAGATTATTTCTAAAATCATTATACGAGG
>NZ_BDJK01000060.1 GCF_001950255.1 Carboxydothermus pertinax | reverse complement strand
TAAATTATATCATAAATTTAGGGGCTATTGTTATTTTATTCTACATTTTCTATTTTTTATAATACTTTTTTCAGGGGTCTCGGACGGTTCTGTCAGTGACCATTTTCGTCTAAAAAAATTGGAAGCGATTTTTCGCCTCCTTTTAAATTCGCTCTTTATATTTTTTTTCCTTTTTTTAAAGTAAGTTTTATAAAATACTTCTGAAGACGATCTTGAAAATGGTGGTTGTAAGAACCGTCCGAGAGGACTGAAAAAGTAACATTTTTTAGGCGCAAATTGGCTTTTTATAGCTGTAAAATCTTCCTTTAAACAAATATT
>NZ_BDJK01000059.1:44156-45415 GCF_001950255.1 Carboxydothermus pertinax | reverse complement strand
GCCTCTTCGATTGTTTCGTGGCTTATAGTACGACTGCTTCCATTATCAGACCGGATTTTTGGCATAAGACCAATTAAACCCTGCTGGCGGTAAAGTTGTAAGTAGCGGCGCAGGGTACGGGAGGAAATTTGACTCTTGGCTAAGATTTCTTTCCGACGTTGGCGCTTTTCCGCCGCTTCTAAATCCGGCTCCAGCAAAGGTGCTATCAGAGCAAAACGTTCAAGAGCAATTTCTTGCTGATAAGATGATTCTTTTGGCAACCTGACCATCTCCTTGTTTAAATATGGTGTTAGTTTCACCATACCACAACCCTAAAAATGGCCAGGAGACCAAACTATGTGAAATTAGTTAAAGCCAGAGGCCGACCACGTCCATGGTCAGCCAGAGATTTACCGCGCCAAACACCGAAGTAGCTTTTACTGCCGGCAGTAGTTCTAAAGCCGCAAGCATTTGCTCCCAGGGAGACGACCGTGCTTCCGTTAGAAGCGATTTTATTTGCCCGGTGTATCTAAAAGCTATACTTTCTAAAACGCCTATAACCTCATGACATCGCTTTAGAAATCGGCGTATCCATCGCCGTGTAGTGGGAATATCCTGATTGCCCTCGACCCGTTCTGGCGGTACCTGCTTGGAAACTACTTCTTCAACTACATTGGCAATCAAAACCTGGGAATAGTGGCGGTAAGGCGCAACAAAATCCGGTAAAATGGCATGAGTTTGCCGGCAGTTAGAGCAACGATATCGGGCTATTGGAATTCTAGTAATAGTTCCATCTAAGGTTATTATTTTTCGCCGATACCACCCATGAAAAGACATCTTTGCACTACATACCGGGCAATACCATTGATTTTCTTCCAAAAAATTTAAATAATTTTCTAAATACTCCTTTACTGAAGCTCCAAGATAAGTTACAATCAAAATGCGTTGTTGTGGGAAAGTCTTCGGTAAGGGGAGTGTCAGCTCCGTAAACCTTACTCGAAGACTTTTCCTTTTTCTCCTTCTTTAGATTTTTTCTCCAATTATTCGCCAGAAGATAAGTAAATTCCTTTTCTATTTGGCCACTAAATCTGAGCATTGGACGGTTATTTTATGTGGGTAGAAACATTTAAGGTCTTCAATGAGCCTGGAAAGGCTCGTAAAGTAAACTGATATGCCCTGGGATAGGGCTTCTATAGCAAGGGCTACGGCAAGGTGCGTCTTCCATACTCCAGGCGGCCCAAGGAATATTACGTTTTCTGCCCGGTGGACAAAGGCCATTT
>NZ_BDJK01000059.1:0-44146 GCF_001950255.1 Carboxydothermus pertinax | reverse complement strand
TTTATCAGTTTTTCATCGATACTGGGCTGGAAGGTAAAGTCAAATTCCTTCAGGGTCTTTTTATACGGAAGCCGGGCGAGTTTTGACCTTACTTCGACATTTCGCCTTAGCCTTTCGGCAAGTTCAGTTTCAAGCAGGTCATTTAAAAAATCAACATATGTGCTATTTTCCCGCTGGGCCCTTTCCAGGAGGGCGTCAAGAAAAGCTGCTGCGCTTAAAAGCCCAAGTTCTTCAAGGTGGGAACGAGCTTTTTCAAGGTCTATCATACTGTGCCCACCTCCAGGAGGCTTTCGTAAACCCCCAGAGGACGCTTCTCAACTTCCAGGGAAGATAACTTGATCGCCCTCGGCCTGGGATAAAACATGCCCTCGGCTTCTTTTAGACCCTTATACTGGTCTTTGAGGAAAACGGTGCTCCTTGAGCGGTAATGCTTTTCGTGGACAGCTATCACCTTCCCATCATAGAGGATTTCGATTTTACCGTTTTTGTCCCTTACAACCACCTTTTTTCCGCTATACCATTGGTAAGTTCCTTATCCTGAATTAATCCACATGAATTTAAAATTAATGCAACAAACAATAAAATCATTATAAAAAATGTGAATCTTTTACTATTTGTTAATATAAACATTATTCATTTACCCCCTCCATGCTAACGCAGTAAGTAAGAAAATAAAGTTTTTTCGGTAAAGAAGTTTACAATTGGGTCAATTAAATTGCTTATTAGAAATGGTGTACCTCTTGGTTTTTTCTGGTTACTCCAATTTTATACAATTCCACCATTCAATTTCAATAGGTATTGTCTATAAAGGTAAAATCCCTGTCTGAAAAGTCGTTTTCATTGTCGGAAACTTCCTTTTCATTGATTTAAACTTCCGTGAATTCTCCTTTGAAGGTACAAAAAAAATTGCTCTAACTAACCCAAGAGCAATTTTTTCACAGACAATATTTTAGTAGCATCTTCAGGAATTATCACCAGTAATTAATTTTGTTTAAGGTGTTCGGATACTTTTGGTTGGTACCACAGAAAGAAACTTGTCTTAAAAAAATAAGCAAATATTGCGTTAGTTAGTGTAGATCTAATACATCTAATTAGTATGAGTAGTAACATTTGATTTAATAAAACCTTTAATAAAGTCAGATAATCTTTTGTTATAAATGATACCTTCTTTACTATTATCCTTTACATAAAAATATTGTTCAACAAAATCAGAATATAGTATAAGTTTATTTCCGTTATGATACGTAAATATCAATAACACAGTCGATTTTGGATCCTCTATTGGTCTATAAGGTCTCTGGCTTTGATTGTATAATTTTATAATTTGGTAAAATAAAATGTTATTTTTATCAAATACATATTCCTTATCTTCACACAATAAAGTTATCTTTGTAATTTCGTTACTATTAATTTTTTTAAAATAATACTTATAATTTGCATTAATTGAATTTGCTTTTATATATACAAATGCAAGTAAAATAAAAATTAAGCTAAATATTGCAAAAAATAATTTATAATTAAAATTATCTTTAGTTTTCATTATTTAAAATCAACTCGCTAGATTTTATTAAATTTTTATCCTCAAGTTCCCAAAATAAACTTGGCATTCTTTTTTTCTGGGGATTTTTACAAATAAATCATCCATAGAATTATCAACCAAAAAAACAGATGATTCGTTGTTTAAATCAACTAAAAATTTACCTTTTAGGTAACCTGTTAAATCAATAACACCTTTAAGTTCACTATTTCGCCGGCTTATTTCTTTTTTTAGTTCTAAGCCTATTCAGATCACCACCTTCGCAATTAATTGTCCTTCTCCATTTAAGATTTTTCTTTTTCCCCGAACTATGCCACCTCCTTAATCGTTAAAATGATTTTTATTAAGAAAAAAACCCTCCATGCTAACGCAATAAGTAAAAAAATTAAGTTTTTTCGGTAAAGAAGTTTACAATTGGGTCAATTAAATTGCTTATTAGAAATGGTGTCCCTCTTGGTTTTTTCTGCTTATTCCAATTCTAAACAAATCCTCCATTCAATTTCAATAGGTATTGTCTATAAAGGTAAAATCCTTGTCTGAAAAGTCGTTTTCGTTGTCTGAAAATTCTTTTTCATTGATTTAAACTTCCGTGAATTATCTTTCAAAGGTACAAAAAAATTGCCCTTGCTAAACCAAGAGCAATTTTTTACATACAATATTTAGGATCACCTTCAGCAATTAAAACTAGCAATTAATTTCGTTTAAGGTGTTCTGGTACTTCAGGCTGGTACCACAAAAAGAAACTTGCCGGTTTAATGCTAAGAAAACCTGCATAAAGAGCCAGGGTTGCTACAGCGGAAAGAAAAGTGAGTTTTACCCTTTTAAACATGCTACCGTCCCCCCTTTTTACATGTTTTAATGCTTTCTATATATAAATTTTGTTATAATCTGCATTTTCTTTATCTAATAAATCAGTCTTGCTTAGCAAAAATGTAAGGAGCTATGCAAAAAATTTACCAAGCATACGGTCAATTCTACCTATCATCCGGCAACCGGCCGGGCATAAACTTAACAGCTGAACGGTAAAACCTCCCATACTGGCTAAAATAACAGGAAAAGTCACCGATATTTCAGCCCGGTTAAATAATGATAAAATCATAACGGTAACCCAGGTAATAACGTAGATTGCTGAAAGCTTTTTGAATTTTCCCTTTTTCTCTGAAGGGATTGGTTTGTTTGGATTGTCCACCGGAGCCCACTTTTTTACAAAATATAGTCCCACCAACGCCAGCGCAATTACAGAAAGCAGCAATAAGTTTTCCTTAACATACGGAGCAATTAAAAGAGCCAAAATGCCTATTAAAAGCAGTGTGGTTGAGCTAAATATCAAGCAACGCATATATGTAATGCAATGGGCTCCCCCGGAAAGTAACCGGAATATACTGGAAGTAATTAGTGCTGCCAAAACGTAAGGAACTATCCCCAACCAGTAGGAAAAACCAATAATTATTAACCCTTTTAATAAAGCTCCAAGGATTATTTCCATTCCGTACCGTAACACTTCGGTATTCTTCGGATCAAGGTCTAACTCTCAGGCCAAATAACGGGCCAAACCCGAAGCAGTATTTTTTATATTAACCACCCTTTCACCTCCCCGAGCCACTTTTATCCGGTATCCGAACCGTAAAGATAGTCCAGTTTGCATCACTTTTTACCTGAATATTTCCGTTATACTTCTTCACAAGTTTTTTCACGCTGTAAAGCCCCATCCCCCTGCCCTCGCCTTTGGTAGAAAATCCCGGTTCAAAAATTTTTTCAATCAACTCCGGCTTTATCGGCAAGCGTAGTTTCTAACTATAAAAACATAACCCATTAAGTCTTTTGTAAGTTCCACCTCTACCTTTCTTTGATCCGAAGGCAGTTTTTCGACCGCTTCAAAAGCATTGTCTATCAAATTTCCCAAAACAATAAAACCGGTAGAGACATCCTGTCCAATTTTACTTTCCTCCATTTTTCCTGGCACTTGTATGACAACCAAAGTGTACTTTGGTAAGTAATTCTCCACAAAATCTCTAATTCCTTTTAAAGCAGTATAAAGTCCACCTGCCAATTGGTTCAAGTTCCCTTATCGGCATTGTTTTAGCTAATACATTCCATAGAGGGAATTTCCAGCAAAAACTTGTGCCCTCCTCAAGGCCAAAAAATAAACAGCAGGAAAGATTAACAATCCTGCTGCCAAGGATTTTAAGATATTAGCTTTTTACTTAGCTTTAACACGTGTCCCCGTTCTTCGTTTATTAATTTATCGACCATAGCTTTATCTTTATCATCAACTAAATTTTTTAATTCCAGGAAAAACAACAAACTATCTTTTTCAAACTCCAAAGCAAATTTTAAAGCTTCATTGGCATCCGAAATTTTCGCTGCCACCTCTTCAACTTTTTTACCCTGGAAAAGATGAAGATTAACGATACTTTCTAAATACTGCCGGTATTCATCAAAATAGCTTTCCGGCAGGTTTTCCACTTTAGCTTCGCCAAGCATCCTTTTAAAATCTTCTTCGTGCTTTACTTCTTCATCGGCCAGCTCATCAAACAGTTTTTCTAACTCCGTTCCGGCAAAAGTCACCGCAAACTGGCGGTACATGGCAAGGCCGTTTCTTTCCACACTTACGGCAAATTCTAAGACTTCTCCTAAACTAAGTTTTCCAAGATGCATGATAAAACCCCCTGTTACTCTTTTTTAATTATATTCTTCATTTTTCGAAAAATCCCTTTTTATTCTTACCGGTAAATATTTTTTTCGCCACTTTTAACCAAAAATAAGTGATAAGAACCGTAAATCCCAAAAGCAACAGTTCGTTAAGTCCTTCACTTAAAATAATTTCTATCGATTCCCTTACTCCAAGCATTTCTTTTAAGCTCTTAATAAACTGGGAAAAAGTAAAAATACAAACAATAAGCCACAGTATCCCCATAAAGATCAATCCTCTAATAACCCCCGGCTTGCTGGATAAAGGTTTATCCAAAAGCCGCCGGCTAACATGTACCCCTTGCCACATCGCAGCCGCCGGGTCAATGATTACTTGGTTTAGGTCAAGGTTATTGCCGCAGTTTTTGCAAATTTTAACTCCTTCTTCATTTAAAAAACCGCAGTAAGGGCAAAGGGGTGAGGTTTGAGAAACCATCTGTAAACTCCCCCTTAAGGTAAATGCTTACCTCTAAAGCAGGGTTAAAAAAGGCAGGACTATTGGCACAATAATTGTTAATACCGTCCCAGATAAAAGGGCGATAGCCCCGTAATAGGGTCCCTGGACCCGGGTAATTACCCCTAAGGTGGTATCCATGGAAGTAGCTCCGGCCACCGATAGAGGAAAATACGGGAAAAGGCGGGCTAATAACGGGGTTAAGAGGATAGTAAATAACTCCCGTAAAACATTGGCTAAAAATCCAATTGTCCCGGCTTCAATCCCCAGGTTTTTGGCTAAAATGGCGGTAGTTACGCTGTAAAACCCCATGCCGCCTGCGGATGAAACCGCGATTCCTGGATTTATGTTAAATATTAATGAAGCAGCAAAACCCCCAGCAATACTTCCTAAAAGAGCTAACAGAGGAAAGGAAATTATTTTTACCCCTTTTTCGCGCACCTTTTTTATGAGTTCCCGATCTCCGCCAAAGCTAACGCCGGTTCCCAGGTACAAAAAAGCAAGGGCAAAGGTAATGATCCTGTCACTTAGGTTAAGAAATTTTTCCGGTAAAAGATATGCTCCCCCTACTCCTCCTAAAACCACCGTTAAAACTAAGACACCTACAAATTTAAGGTCATCGTGAGTTTGGGAAAGATTTTCTTCAGCTACTTCTACTTTGGCTTTTCTTTCAAAAAGGTAGATTAAAAGCATACTCCCCAAAGCCGCAAAAAGCATAATTCCAAAACTTTTAAGCCCAAGAACCATAAGGTTTTTTAAAACTTCCTCGTTGGTAGCAAGTTTTGCTCCAATCACAAAAAGTAGAACAAATAAAGAAAGACTAAACATTTTAACAAAAATGCGGTTTAAAAAGTAAGACCACTTAAAATATCCCAAAACAAAACCCAGAGAGAATAAAACAAGCGGTAAAGCTATATAAAACAATGCCTATTCCCCTACCCTTATAAATTTTCTTTTTTAGTTTATCTTCCTTTAAACTTGGGAGGTCTTTTTTCAATAAAGGCATTAACCCCTTCCCGGTAGTCTTCGGTTTCCGCCACTAAAGACTGATAAAGCCGCTCATATTCAAAGAAAGTATTTAAGTCCAAAGATGGAGCTAAATGTAAAAGCTTTTTTGCATAGCCGTAGGCCCGGGTGGGGCCTTCCGCTAACTGCTTCGCTAAATTCATCGCCTCATCTAAATAAAGGTCATCATCCACCACCCGGTTTACTATTCCCAGTTCATAAGCTTTTTCTGCTGAAAACCGGTCGGCAGTAAAGATTAGTTCTTTCGCCCGGTGTACTCCTAAGGTTCGGGCCATAAAAAACAGGCCCGAAAGGTCGGGCAGTAACCCTACCTGGGCAAACGCCATGGAGAAAATAGTTGACCGGGCGGCAATAATAATGTCGGTGGCAAGAGCAATACTAAGTCCTGCCCCAACTGCATAGCCGTGAACTGCTGAAATTACCGGTTTTTCCAGATTAATTAAAAGGGTCAACCAATTATGCACTAAGTTTTCCATTAAAGTA
This sequence comes from Carboxydothermus pertinax, assembly GCF_001950255.1. Taxonomy (NCBI): domain Bacteria; kingdom Bacillati; phylum Bacillota; class Clostridia; order Thermoanaerobacterales; family Thermoanaerobacteraceae; genus Carboxydothermus; species Carboxydothermus pertinax. The sequence continues at coordinate 37,955 of NZ_BDJK01000059.1, read as the reverse complement.
GCCCGCTGGTCCGCCGGTGTTTTGGCAAAGTTAGCAAGCATCCTTTTCACATCGCCACCGGCACAAAAACCGGGACCGGCACCGGTTAAGACCACCGCTCGTATATTTTCGTTATTTTTAACCTGAAGGAGAATTTCGGCCAATTCCACCTGCATTTCTTCATTAACCGCATTGACAACTTCCGGACGGTTTAAGGTTATTATCCCCACTTTGCCGTTTTGTTCAAAAAGTACCGTGTTACCCACTTCCTCATTCCCCTTTGCTCATATTTTCCTCATTATTATAAGGGGTTTGTGAATAATTTTCAAACTTTTTAGGCAAAACTTTTAACTTTTCCTTAACACTTTTTGTGAATGAGAGCACTTGTTTTTGAATGATTTTTTGTATACAATATACTTAGAGCAGGAGGTGCCACCGATGACAATTTTTTATTATGAAATTCTCGCCCTGATAAATAAAAACCATTAAAACTTTTGCGCTTGGCCCCTGCTTTTCAGCGTACTTTAACAAAAACTTTACCAAAACCCTCTGGTATTTATGATGTTTTTGGTATACAATATGCACTGCAAGCTTCCTTAGTTTAACGTTTCTTTTTCTTAATGTACACAACCCGAATCTTCCCGCCAAAATTGGCGGGTTTTTTATTAAGCATAAAAAAAGAGCCTTCCGTAAAGGAAAGCTCTCTTTACCTAATAAACTAATTGGTTGCCGGAGGGGTAGTTGGAGCATAAGCACCGCCGCCAAATCCGCAGCCACCAAAGCCGCCTCCAAATCCGCAGCCGCCATATCCAGCTAAAGCGTTAGGACAGGCAACTCCAGGGCCAAAGCCGTAACCACCGGCACCAGGTCCGGGAGTAACAGCAGCAGGATTTTTCTCAAGATAGTCAAGTCTTGCATCGATGTTCTTTTTAATCACTTCACCCTGCTCTTTAGTTAATAGCCCAGCTTTCACCCGCACATCCACCATCTTTTTCTGGACCTCAGCCATCTGACGGTACAATCCTTTAAGTTCCTCTAACTGCGGATTGGTAACTGCAGCAATTGCCGGAACGGCTATGGCCAGCAGTAAAACAACAATTAAACCTACCAGAAGTTTTTTGTTCATTGTTCCACCTCCCGTTTCTTATTTCCTGCTTCTAAATTTACCACCAAATCTTTAGCAAACCGTGCCGAATTTGTTACGATTTTGTTACAGAAAACAGTATCCGGTAAACTACCGAAACATTAAGCGCTGAACCTAATAGTAACCACCCGTAATAATTAAAACAACAGCAAAAAATATTACCTCAGGGTTACGAAGAGAGTAGGAAAGGCTAAAGTTAACCTAATTAGATTTCATCATATGATTTAAAAAAATAATCTTTGCCAAAAGTACACAAAAAATTTTAAAATATTTTTAAAAAAGTTCAATAACAAGGTGAGAATTGATGTTTTACAAAAAGCTTCAAGAAATCGCCAATGAAGATACTCGAAACTTTTTTAACGAATATGCTCCCCACCGGGAAAAACTGATGGCCGAAATCTTAAAGGCAAAATCTTCCGGACGGGCTATTATCCTGGGAGCAGGAAATTGCAATGACATAGATTTAAATGAGCTCAGTAAAAAATTCGACCAGGTTTTTCTTCTCGATATTGATGTAACGGCAATGGAACTGGGATTGCAAAGGCAAAAACCCATTTATCCGGAAAAAATTAAAATTTTAGAATTTGATTTAACCGGTATTTTAGCCAACATTCAACTGGTAATCCGGGATACTTCCCTGGATACACTCTTAGAGGCCTTAAAAGCGGTAAACGATAATCCAAAACACCCCGAAGAATTCGAACAAAGCTTTGATTTGGTTGTATCCGCCGGTGTTATTACCCAGATAATTTATCCGTTAAAAGCAGCCGATTTCATGGCCGGCTTTTATTCCATCCATGATTTGTTGGAATTCTTAAGAGACCGTCTTTTTCGTCAACATCTCAAGTTAATTTTCCGGCTTTTAAAGGATGACGGTCGAGCAATTTTTACCGTTGACCATCCGCTGCTCGATTATCCCCCGGAAGAAGCAGTTAAATGGCCCAGACTTTATATCCGAAGAACTTCCAGGCTCTACGATGAACTAATTGAAGAGTCTCCTTTAGAAGATGCTATCCCACCTACCTACTGGCACTGGGAAATACCGGGGAATCACTTTCTCGTGGAATGCCATATACTAAAGCGCAAACTCTAATAAAAACCCCTTTCGGTCTTTAAATTGCCAAAAAAAACCACCCGCGCGGGTGGTTATTTTGCTAATGCTTCCCGGGCTTGTCTTAACTGTTCAATTACCGCCTGAGGGGCAGGCCCCCCGAGAAGCTCCCTTTTAGCTAAGACATTTTCAATTTTAAGCTTTTCGTAAATATCCTCTTCGATTAATGGCGACATCTCTTTAAGCTCATCCAAGGAAAGCTCCAACAGTTCCCTTCCAGTTTTTTCGGCTTTTAACACCAGTTCTCCAGTAATCCTGTGAGCTTCTCTAAAAGGAACTCCTTTTTCCACCAGGTATTCGGCCAAGTCGGTAGCATTAAGAAATCCTTTTAAAGCCGCCTTATACATAGCCCCCTGGTTAAATTTAATTGTTTTCAGCATTCCAGTAAAAACCCTTAAACTTCCCTTTAAGGTATCGACGGTATCAAAAAGCGGCTCCTTATCTTCCTGCATATCCTTGTTATAAGCTAAGGGCAAACCTTTCATCATCGTTAATACCGCCATTAGATTGCCGTATACCCTGCCGGTTTTACCCCGGATAAGTTCGGCAGCATCGGGATTTTTCTTCTGGGGCATCATGGAAGAGCCGGTAGCATACCGGTCATCAATTTCCACAAAGGAAAATTCTTTGCTATTCCAAAGAACAATTTCTTCGGAAAAGCGGCTTAAATGCATCATCGTAGTGGCCGCCGCAAAGAGAAATTCTAAAATATAGTCCCGGTCCGATACCGCATCAAGACTGTTTTCACAGACACCATTAAAACCTAAAAGTTCGGAAACAAACTCCCGGTCTAAAGGTAAGGTGGTACCGGCCAGTGCTCCGGCTCCCAGCGGCGACCTATCAGCCCGTTTTAAACAATCGTAAAAACGGCTTCGGTCCCGGTCAAACATCCAGAAATATGCCAAAAGATGATGGGCCAGGGTCACCGGCTGCGCCCGCTGCAGGTGAGTATAACCGGGCATGATAGTGTTTAAATGCCCTTCGGCCAGATTAATTAAAGTTTCCTGGAGCTCTTTTATAAGAGCAATAATAGCCGTACCTTCTTTTTTTACATAAAGCCGGGTGTCTAAAGCCACCTGGTCGTTACGGCTACGACCGGTGTGGACTTTTTTCCCCACGTCCCCGATTTTCTTAATTAACAGCGTTTCAATATTCAGGTGAATGTCTTCGGCTTCAGGGGAAAAATCCACCTTACCGGCTTTTATCTCCTCTAAAATTTCTGTAAGTGCCCCAACAATTTTCTCTTTTTCCTCATTGGTGATTATACCCTGCCGGGCCAGCATCGTCACATGGGCAATGCTCCCCCTGATATCTTCTTCGTAAAGCCGCCAGTCAAAGTGGATTGAGGCATGAAAATCCCGCATTTCCCGGTCGGTATCCTTTTCAAAGCGTCCACCCCAGAGCTTCATTTTCCTCTCCTTTACCTACTTCTGGTATGGTTTCTGGGTCATAGCCCTTACTTTAAGTGGAAGGCCAAATAAATTAATAAATCCTTCGGCATCCTTCTGGTTATAGAGGTTATCTTCACCAAAGGTAGCTAAATCTTTAACATAAAGGGAGTAAGGAGAAGTTATACCGGCCGGGTAAATATTTCCTTTGTAAAGCTTAACTCTGACTTTTCCTGTAACCGTTTCCTGGGTTTTGTCCACAAAAGCTTCCAGAGCTTCCCTTAGAGGCGTAAACCATAAGCCATCGTAAATAAGTTCGGCATACTTTAAGGCTACCATCTGTTTAAAGTGCATGGTCTGCCGGTCTAAAGTTAAGCTCTCTAACTCCCGGTGAGCAAAGGTTAAAATGGTCCCTCCGGGAGTTTCGTATACTCCCCGGGATTTCATACCCACCAAACGGTTTTCCACCATGTCGGCAATACCTATTCCGTGCTTGCCGCCAAGCTCATTAAGCTTAAAAATTAATTCCACCGGCGAAAGTTTTTCCCCGTTTACCGCTACCGGTTCTCCTTTAACAAACTCTATTTCTACATACTCCGGCTTGTCCGGGGCTTTTTCCGGAGGGTTGGTAAGTAGGAGCACATTTTCCGGCGGTTCAACGGCCGGGTCTTCTAAAATACCCCCTTCGTGGGAAAGATGCCAGAGGTTTCTATCCATGCTGTAAGGCTGCTTCTTGGTAACCGGTACCGGAATCCCTCTCTTTTCGGCATAATCAATGGCATCTTCCCGGGATTTTATCTCCCATTCCCGCCAGGGAGCGATGATTTTTAAATCCGGATTTAACGCTTTAACGGTAAGTTCAAAACGTACCTGGTCGTTACCCTTACCGGTTGCCCCGTGAGCTACCGCCACCGCCCCTTCCTTTTCCGCTATCTCCACCAACTTTTTAGCAATAAGCGGACGGGCTACCGAAGTTCCCAGAAGGTATTTATTTTCGTACACCGCTCCTGCTTTCAGCATGGGAAAAACAAAATCCCGGACAAACTCTTCCTTAACATCTTCAATATATATTTTGGCAGCGCCGCTCTTAATCGCCTTTTCCCTTAAAGGTTCTAATTCTTCCCCCTGGCCCACATCGGCCACCATGGCAATAACTTCGTAACCGTAATTTTCTTTAAGCCAGGGAATAATAATCGAGGTATCCAGGCCACCGGAATAAGCCAAAACTACTTTTTCCGCCATATTTATGCCTCCCGTTGTATTTTTATACGCATTAAATCCTAAATTATCCTAAGAGTAAAGTCAAGATAGCCTTTTGGGCGTGCAGCCGGTTTTCCGCCTCAGCAAAGACCACCGAATGTTCACCATCGATCACTTCGGCGGTCACTTCTTCACCCCGGTGGGCCGGCAGGCAGTGGAGGAAGATAAAGTCCTGCTTGGCATGGCTTACCAGTTCACCGTTAACCTGATAGGGTTCAAAGACTTTAACCCGCTCAGCACTTTCCGCCTCCTGCCCCATCGAAGCCCAAACATCGGTTACCACCACATCGGCACCGGTAACCGCTTCCACCGGATTGTGGGTTAATAATAATTTTGTTCCCCACCTGCTGGTTTCCTTTTGGGCAATTAAACTTACTTTTTGATCCGGTTCATAGCCCGGTGGGGTAGCTACGGCCACCTCCATACCTACCTTGGCTGCACCAATCATTAACGAATGGCAGACGTTGTTGCCATCCCCTACCCAGGCCACCTTTAAACCTCTTAACTGCCCCTTATGTTCTTTAATTGTCAGTAAATCCGCCATGATTTGACAGGGGTGTTCGTAATCGGTAAGACCGTTAATAACCGGCACGTCGGCATAGTAGGCCAGTTCTTCTACTTCGCTATGACTGTAGGTGCGAATCATAATACCATCCACCATCCGGGATAAGACCCGGGCAGTATCGGCAATCGGTTCACCACGGCTTAGTTGCGAGTCGGTAGCGGTTATAAAGAGAGGATATCCTCCTAACTGCACCATACCCACTTCAAAGGAAACCCTGGTCCGGGTAGAATTTTTGCTAAAAATCATGGCCAAGGTTTTCCCTTTTAAAATCGGAGTCGAAATTCCCTTTTTTTGCCGTAATTTTAACTCCGAAGCTAAATCCAATACTTCCTCTATCTCCTCCCCGGTCAAATCGTTCATTGAAAGAAAATCCCGTCCCCGGTAGGATGCTATCATCTTTTCTAATTTCTCGGCAAAGGCGAAATCATAAAGCTCCATCGATGCCTGCCTCCTTTACGGCCAGCAAAATTTTTTCCGACGCTTCCCGGATTTCTTCCCGGGTAATTATTAGCGGAGGTACAATCCTTAAAATCCACTCCCCAATGTTATTTATTAACACTCCTTTGGCTAAAAGTATTTCAGAAACCCGGCCTGCTCCCGGGAAATTCAGCTCAATTCCCAGCATAAGTCCGTATCCCCGCACTTCTTTGATACCCGGTGCATCCGCTAAGAGGCTATAAAATAACTTACCTTTATCCAAAACCTCCTCTAAAAATCCCGGCGCTAAAACTTCTTCAAGAACGGCCAAAGCTGCGGTACAGGCCAGGGGATTTCCCCCGAAGGTCGAAGCATGGTCCCCCGGCTCAAAAGCCTTGGCCACTTCTTCTTTGGCCAACACCGCCCCAATGGGTACCCCTCCGGCAAGGCCTTTGGCCAGGGTAATGATATCCGGCACCACCCCGAAGTGTTCAAAAGCAAATAATTTGCCCGTCCGGCCAACCCCCGTCTGTACTTCATCAAAGATAAGCAAGATATTTTTTTCCCGGCAAAGTTCTGCTACTTTTTGCAAATACGCGGGGTCAGCCGGATTTACTCCCGACTCCCCCTGCACCGGCTCTAAAATAACCGCTGCAGTTTTGGAAGTTAGAGCTTTTTCCAGGGCATCCAAATCATTATAGGGCACGTGAACAAAACCGGGCACCAAAGGTCGAAAAGGTTTCTGGTATTTTTCCTGACCGGTAGCCGAAAGGGCTCCCATGGTTCTTCCATGGAAAGAGTTAACGGCAGAAATAATTTCGTATTTTTCTTCCCCTTTTTGCCACCAGTATTTGCGGGCAAGCTTTATAGCCCCTTCCACCGCTTCCGCCCCGGAATTGGCAAAAAATACCCGATCAAAGGGGGAATTTTCCACAAGCTTTTGGGCCAGTTCCACCTGGGGCCGGGTGTAAAATAAGTTACTGGTATGGTGTAAAGTTTTAACCGCCGTTTCGACCGCTGCCGTTAACTTGGGATGAGCATAACCCAGGGTATTTACCGCAATGCCCGCAACCAAATCCAGGTATTTATTCCCCGCATCATCGTAAACATAGGAACCCTTACCGGAAACCAAATAAACCGGTTTTCGCCGGTAAGTTTGCATTAAGTATTTACTTTCCTTTTCAATGAGCTCCTTGTACTCCATCGCTACCTCCCATTTTCAGGGAGTGAGCATTGTGCCCACCCCAGCATCGGTGAAAATTTCTAATAGCAATGAATGGGCAATACGGCCATCGATAATGTGCACCGAACCAACGCCCCGCTTTATAGCGCTTATGGCACTTTCGGCTTTGGGAATCATCCCGCCGCGGATTACTCCCCGGTTAATTAGCTCTTTCACTTCAGCAATACTGGCCTTGGAAAGAAGAGAATTTTCGTCCTTTTCATTAAGCAAAATTCCGGGAGTATCGGTTAAAACAATCAGTTTGTCGGCTTTTAAAGCTACTGCCACCTCAGCCGCCACTTCATCGGCGTTTATGTTATAAAATTCCCCGCTACCATTGGAGCCCACCGGCGCAACTACTGGAATGTAGCCTTTATCAATTAAAGTTAAGAGAATTTCCGGATTTACTTCCGAAATTTCCCCTACATACCCGAGATCAAGGTACTCTTCCCCCGTAGGCTCCGGATTTTTCGCAAGTTTTTTATGGGCTTTTATAAGTCCCGCATCCTTCCCCGAAAGGCCCACCGCTTTGCCTCCGGCTTTTTCAATAAGTCCAACAATCTCTTTATTGACCTTTCCCACCAGCACCATTTCCACTACTTCTAAGGTAGCTTCGTCGGTAACCCTCAACCCATTTATGAAGTTTGACTTTATGTTTAGCTTATTTAACATGCGGCTGATTTCCGGGCCACCGCCGTGTACTACCACCGGGTTAATCCCCACAAATTTCATCAATACTAAATCATTAATAACCGCTTCTTTTAACTGGTCACTGACCATGGCATGACCGCCGTATTTAATGACTATTGTCTTGCCGTAAAACTTTTTAATATAGGGAAGAGCTTCTATTAAAACTTTAGTTTTTTCCAAGTATTTTTCCATCTTTTTCCCACCTTCTAAGTCCGGTAACTGGCATTGATTTTCACGTAATCGTAGGTTAAATCACAACCCCAGGCTACCGCATTTGCATCGCCTTCGTTTAAATCAATGGTTACTATTACTTCCTCGCGAGCCAATTCTTCTTTAGCTTCTTCCTCCGAAAAAGGAAGGGGTACGCCCTTTTGCAATACTTTTACCTTACCCAGGTAAATATCGATTTTCTCCACCGTTATTTCTTCTCCGGCATACCCAACCGCAGTAATTATCCGTCCCCAGTTAGCATCTTCCCCAAAAACCGCTGCTTTAAAGAGGTTAGAAGAGGTAACTGTTCGCGCAATTTTCCGGGCTTTCTGAAGGCTTTCAGCGTTAATCACCCGTACCTCGATAAGCCGGGTCGCTCCTTCCCCGTCCCGGGCAATAGCTTTTGCCAAATAAATTGCCACGTATTCCAGAGCATTCTTAAATTTTAAGTAAGCTTCTTCCTCTTTACTTTCTACCCAGACTCCAGAAAGTCCATTGGCTAAAACCGCCACCATATCGTTGGTACTGGAATCGCCATCCACCGAAATCATATTAAAGCTTTCGTCTACCACTTCCCGCAATGTTTCCTGTAAAAGCTCTTTTTCCATACCAATATCGGTGGTAATAAACGCCAGCATTGTCGCCATGTTAGGGTGAATCATTCCTGAACCTTTAGCTATACCACCGACCTTCACCGTCTTCCCGTAAACTTCAAATTCTACCGCAATTTCTTTGGGAACCGTATCGGTGGTCATAATCGCTTCCGCCGCAGCTCCGCTTCCCTCCCTGGATAAAGCCTGGCAGGCCATCCTTATTCCATTAAGCACCTTATTAACAGGAAGCGGCACGCCGATTACCCCGGTAGAAGCCACCAGAATCTGCGAAATAGGTATTCCCAGGCATTTTCCTGTTTCATCAAGCATCTGGCGGGCAGCCAGCATTCCCTCTTCGCCAGTACAGGCGTTGGCATTGCCGCTATTGACTACAATGGCTGAAATAAGCTGGTCTTTGATATTTTCCATAGATAAAAGTATTGGCGCTGCCTTCACTTTATTGGTCGTGAAAACCGCAGCTCCTACCGCCGGTTTTTCGGAAAAAATCACCGCTACATCTTTTTTGCTCTTTTTTATCCCCGCATGAACCCCGGCCGCCAAAAAACCTTCGGGTGCAGTAACTCCACCTTGAATTTTCTTCATTTTAACTCCCTCCTAAAAGTAAATTCCCGTATTTTTAAGTCCGCAGGTTTCATCAAGTCCGGCCATTAAATTCATATTTTGCACCGCCTGCCCCGCAGCCCCTTTGCCCAGGTTGTCAATGGCCACAGTAATTATCACTTTTCCACCTGGTTCCTTATTTAACGCAATTAAAACATTGTTAGTCCCTGCCACCGCTCTGGTTTCCGGTAAATATCCTTCCGGTAATATCTTTATAAATGGATTATCATGGAATTTATTTAAATAAATTTTCCTCAATTCCTCAGTAGAAAGATTTTGCTTTAGGTCTAAGTATATTGTCCCTAGAATTCCTCGTTTCATCGGAATCAGATGGGGGGTAAAGATTACCCTTAAGCCTTGGGCATAATTGTTTAGAATATTTTCCATTTCCGGTAAATGCCGGTGCACACCACCAACTCCATAAGGGCGAAAGTTTTCAGCAACTTCCCCAAAAAGCATCTCCCTTTTAGCCGATCTTCCGGCACCCGTAACCCCCGACTTCATATCGCTGATGATCACCCCTTGAAGCAAATCCTTTTCGGCTAAAGGAAGAACCGCCAGCAAAAACGCTGTCGGATAGCATCCTGGATTGGCTATAAGCCTGGCAGTTTTTATTTTTTCGGAAAAATATTCCGAAAGACCATATACAGCTATTTCCACTAGCTCGGGAGCCGGATGCGGTCCGTACCATTTTTCATAAACCGCAAGGGGCAGCCGAAAATCCGCCGATAAATCGATAACTTTCACCCCTCGTCGGACAAGTTCTCCAGCATAACGACCACTTTCTCCGTGGGGTAGAGCCAAAAAGGAAAAGTCAAATTCTTCCTTAGCAAGCTCATCAAGCGGTTTTATTTTCCCGGCAAAATCAAGCCCTAAAAAGTTTTGCCGGAAGTCTATCTCTCCATCCCCTCGACTAAAGAGAAATAGCCCCGACACTTTTGGATGCATAGACAATAATCTTACCAGTTCTGCCCCCGTATAACCAGTGGCACCTACTACCGCAACTTTCAAGGCTACCCCTCCTTTTTCTGATATATTTATAATATTACATACTTTTGTATAATTATGCAATATTTTTCCCAAAAAAATTTCCGGGTATTTATTGAGCCCGGAACTAAACTTTATTATTGTCGTTGCCTCCTCCTTAATTTTTATTCATTTAAACCTCTTGCCCAAGATACGAATACTTTTTAAAAGCTAAATAATAAAATGCCGTTCCGCAAAAATACAGTATACCAACTGTCGTAAAAATCAAGGGGTAGCCTCCTGCTTTAAAAATTAAGGCACTAATCGGGCCTCCTAGAGCCCAACCTAAGGAAAAAGTAGCCTGATTTAAACTTAAAATAAGTCCTTTACGGGAAGGATCAATAATTAAAACATTAGCAGCTTGAAAAAGTGGCGTTCCAGCATTCATAAAAGTATGGCGAACCAGAAAAACTACCACCGCCCAGGATAAATAGGGAACATACCCCAGATAAACGGTAAAAGGAAGGGATAAAAAGTTTAAAATAACAAAAGCCCGCACTAACCCAAAGTAACGGGCAGACTTCGTTCCCAGAATCATTGCCAAAGACGTAAGGCCCTGGGCTCCCGCCAGCGCAAGGCCGATAAAGGTATTAGTAACCCCAAAACGGTTAGCAAAATAAAGATTAATATAAGGCATAAAAAGCCCCGATCCCGTTCCTATTAAAAGTGAAAATATAAAGATAGCCCTAAAAATGGGAAAATCTTTTTTATCCGAAAAAATCCCAAATATAATCTTTTTAAGATCCTCTTTTATTTCTACTTTCCGTCCCTTTTCCAGGTTAGTTAAAAATAAATTTCCCACTAAAAAAATTAAAGCCCCTAAAATTAGCGAGGCCCGGTAGCTGTTTTTCAGGGATAATATTCCGGATAAAAGGTCAGTAATGGCCCCTCCTCCGAAATTTCCCAGCATTGAGGCAATCATAATAGACGAATAGTGTAAGCCAATTAATTTTACTTCTTCCCCCGGCCGAGAAACTTCCGATAGATATGGTACACCATTTACCACCAGCACCGAAAATCCCAGGCCAAAAAGAAAAGCAGCCAGAATTATCAGGCCAGGAGTTTCAAATACTCCTTGAAGAATTAACATTCCCCCGGCAGCAAAACTTCCCCAAAAAATAAAACGGCGCCGGCCATACCTATCCCCAATGTAACCGGCAGGAATCATAAACAAGGCCTGGGCTAAGGAGCTTGCCGCCACCACCTGACCCGCTACCTCCATCCCCAAACCCAGCTGCTTTAAATATAAATTAAAGAGTACCTGATAGATTCCATAACCAATATTCACAAAAAGCTGGGATATTAAAAATTTTTTTGCACTTTTTCCTGCAGTAAAAAAAGCTTTAATAATTGACTGTTCCCCCATAGTTTGCTCCTAAGTTACAAATTTTCTTTTTAATATATAAAATAAAACTGGTGGTGTTTTTTATTATTTATACCTCTTTTAAAAAAATCCTTCTTTAGAGAATAACTTTAACTTTATTTTTACATTGCCGGCAGGTATTTTCCAAAAGTCCAGAGGTATCTACTTCAAAATAATTCCGCCGAATTAACAACGCCCCACAGTTAGGGCAAAAAGTATCATTAAAAATTTCAGGTAAATTCCCCAGGTAAACATAGTTTAAATATTTCCTTGCTAACTTTTGCGCCCGCATTAAACTTTCCACTGGAGTAGGCGGTAGATTAAATTTATACCTGGGGAAGTACCGGGAAAAGTGCAGGGGAATATCCGGATTTAAATTTGCTAAAAAACTTGCTAATTCCTCAATTTGTTCATAAGTATCATTCAGCCCCGGAACAAGCAAAGTAGTTATCTCCACATGGACGCCATACATTACTGAAGTTTTTATCACCTCTAAAACCGGAGTAAGACTCCCTTGACAAACCTGATGATAATACTCCTCGGTTATCCCTTTTAGGTCAATATTGAGAGCATCTATAAAAGGTAAAAGCTTTTCTAAAGGTTCTTTATTGATAAATCCATTGGTAACTAAAACGGTTTTAAATCCGAGTTTTTTTAGTAAAGGAGCCGAAGCAAAAATATACTCGTACCACACGGCCGGTTCCGAATAGGTATAAGCTACCCCAATCATCCCCTCCCGTTGATATCTCTGGGTAAACTTAACCAAATCTTCGGGTAAAAGTTCGTCACCATTTATAGCAAGATGGGCTATTTCATAGTTTTGGCAAAAACCACACTGAAAATTACAGCCAAAAGTACCAAGGGAAAGGATTTGGCTTCCCGGATAAAAGTGATAAAGTGGTTTTTTTTCGATTGGGTCAAGGTTTACTGCTGTAACCAATCCATAATTTAAGGAATAAAGTTTGCCTTCTATATTTTTTCTTACCCGACACCGACCAGCCTTACCGTTTGCTATCCGGCATTGATGCGGACAGAGATGGCACTGGACAAAAAAATTACCCAAAGTTTCATAAAACAAGGCCTCTTTCATCGCGCCACCTCTAATAATAGCGTTCCACCAAAAACCTTTCAATTTTCACCGACTCGTCGGGAGCTATACCTGCTTTTCGTCGAGCAATGTCTAGCTGCTTTTCAACCGTATCTACCCCCTCTAAAGCGGGAAGTAGTAATCCCCGGCGGTAGCCTTTGGAGACAATTACCCCGTATTTTTTAGGATCTAACTCAGAAAGGTCTGATACTTCTTCTGGAGGATAAAGGATGTCCACCGAATAGGTAAGTTCATCCAATTCCTTTTCTTCCACCGGCTCAAACCGTGGGTCATTTAACCCCGCTTCCAAACTGTTTTTTATAATCTCTTCCGCCAAATTACCGGTAGTCGGCGCTATCGTACCAATGCACCCTCGAAGCTCCCCGTCTTTTTTTAGCGAGACAAACACTCCCGCTTTACGGCTAAAAATCTCCGGCAACGGCATTGGCGGGGTAATGGTCTTTCCGGTACGGACGTAAGTTTCAAGAGCCTCCCGGGCAAGCCGCACATAAGGCGACTCCTGTTCCCGGCGCTTTTTTATTTCTTCCTTTTTTTTATTCATTAATTTTGGATAAAAATTTCGATTCGCGTCTTCCTCTCCTTTTGCCACTTCCGCCACCATATAGCCTACCCCAAAAGGCCCTTCGTAGCTAAGCACTCTGCTTCTTACCTGGTATCCTTCAAAAGCACCAAATAACATAATGAAGGAGCGAAGTCCGCACTCCCCGGCCTGTTCAGCAAAACTTGTATCTAGAGTCAAAAGCTCCCAGGGATCCCCTTTGGAAAATATCTCAACCATCATCCGGTCAAAGTATCGTCCTGAAGGATCATAACCTGCAGGAGCATCTTCGGTAAGTCGATGGGATAAGTCGCCAGAGGCAATGAGGGCAATTCGACGTTGAAATTTTGCCGCAACTTCTTTGATTACAGTCCCTAACCGGTAGAGCTCGGAAAAAGGTATTAACCCCTGGCTTACCACCACAAGCTTATACTTTCGCTCCGGGTCTAAATAATAAAGCGGTACCATCGTTCCGTGATCAAGAGAAACTGGAACTCGCAGTACCCGGGCCAGGCTTTCATCAATCCCGGCAACCGCAAGCCCTTCTTGTTTAGCTGCCGCAATTAACGCTTGGGCCAGTTCCCGGTCGTTCTGGTAAGAAAAATTTACATTATAAGCCCCAAAATAGCCAAAGTTTCCGGAAAGTTTATCATTAATATTGATCGCTACCACGTCACTAAAAAGGGGAGCATGCGGAGAAATAACCACTAAAGTCTCGGGATTCATGTTCCTTAACTTTTCCTTAAGCTCTAGCAAAGCATTAATAGTTTTTTGACAAGCTTTTTCTTCCCCCCGCCCTATTTCCGGTATGATAAGCGGCGGATGGGGAACGGCAAAACCAATAAAATCCCCCATTTTTAATCCTCCCCAGTGTCCAATTCCTTAGGACAGTAATCTTTTGGTTCCTGGCAATATGCCTCACACCATTCACAACTACCGTACTCGGCACAATCAAAACAAACACAGGATAAACAGAGGTTAGGCATACCACCACTCCATTCAATGGATTTCTTTAAAATTTATTATATGTAATTTTAGCCAAAATTAAAATAAAAAAGAGGCTGTCTTAAAGGACAGCCCTCAGCAAGTTTTCTATGCTTCTTTTTTACCCCTTGCTACATATCGGAACAAGATTAAACCCAAAACAACAAACATGGCAAAGCCCCACCAGGGATTACCGGATATTGGTAAGTTACTAAAAAACGCTACTTTATCCGAAAGTCCCTTATAGGCCAAGAAAGCGATAACTATCCCCATCAAAGCATCTCCGGCAATTAAACCAGAAGCAAATAAAATTCCTTTTTCCACTTTTTCCTTTAAGATTTCACCGGAAAAGGTTCGGTCAACAATCCAGCGAATTATTCCACCAGCTAAAACTCCGGTACTTAAGTGCAAAGGGAGGTATAAGCCAATTGCCACCGGTAAAATTGGAAGTTTTAATACTGCTAGGATAATACCAATTACCACCCCCGCCAAAACCAGGGCCCAGGGAAGGGTTCCGGTCATAACCCCTTTCACAACCATCGACATTAAGGTTGCCTGAGGAGCCGGCACTCTATCGGTACCAAGGCCATAAGCCTGGTTTAGCATTAAGATTACCCAGCCAACAATTACGGTGCTCGCAATACCACCTATTAAAACCCCGATTTGCACATATTTAGGAGTAGCCCCGATGATATGCGCAGTTTTTAAGTTTTGCGCTAAGCTACCGGCAATGGAAATAGCCACACAAATGGTAGCACCGGTAGTGATCGAAGCAATCATGCCAGTAGTCCCCACAACCCCAGTAGCTTTTAAGAGTAAGGTACTTGCTAAAAGAGCAGCAATCGTCATCCCCGATACCGGCAGGTTAGAAACACCAACTAAACCAGCAATCCGGGCTGAAACTGCAGCAAAGAAAAAGCCGAAGAGAATAATTGAAAGAGCACCCATCCAGGTTACTTTCATTTGGGGAACAATAATTGCGGTAATAAAGACACCAAGAACTCCAAAGAAAATAGCAACAACGCTAATATCCTGATTAGTGCGTTTTTGTTCCCCGCTTTGCCCCTTACTTAAGCCACCCATCGCTGCTTTAAAGGAGTTAATAATCATGGGTAGCGACCGGCCAAGGCTTATAAAACCACCAGCAGCAACCGCCCCTGCACCAATATAGCGAATATATTTTGACCAGATTGCCCAGGCATCCATTTCGGCAATGGGAACGGTGCTAGGGAAAATTGGATTGGGAACCCCTGCCCCAAAGTAAGATATAAGCGGGATTAAAACAAACCAGGCAAGTAATCCTCCAGCAAACATGTAAAGACCAATTTCTAAGCCTACAATGAAGCCTACGCCCATTAGTGAGGCTAAAATGTCAAAACCAAAAATACCGTTTTTAAACCCCGGAATTTTCCATTCGATTTCTTCTTTAAATAGACCAAAAGCCCCAGATAACAGCTTATAAATACCACCAATAAGTCCACCCCATAAGATTCCGGCCGCTGAAGAACCACCAACCTGCCCTGCTACTAAAACTTCAGCGGTAGCCATCCCTTCAGGATAGGGCAAAATCCCATGCTCGTCCACCGTTAGATTTTTCCTTAAAGGTACTACAAATAATACTCCCAGGATTGTCCCCAGGGTAGCTACTACTGCAATTTTGGCTAAAGTAAATTGATCTTTAAAGCCCCAGATGATTAATGCGGGAAGAGTGAACATCACCCCGCTGGCAATACTCTCCCCGGCAGATCCAATAGCCTGAATAATGTTTGTTTCCAAAATATTTTGCCGCCGTAATAAGCCACGAATAATTGCTGTACCCAGCACCGCACCGGGAATGGAAGCCGATACGGTCATTCCCACTTTTAACCCCAGGTATGTATTGGTCGCACCAAATAATAAAGCTAAAATAATACCCATAATAAGCGAAACAACAGTCATTTCCGGCAAACGGGTTGATGCTGGTACGTACGGTTCATACTGATCACCGGGTACACCGCCATATGCAGTGTGGGATAAACCTTTTTTCTCCACGTCTCTTACCTCCGTTTTTCAGTGTTTTTTGTTAGTTTAAACCAAGCTTTAAATTTTTACTCCTACTGTAGCTCGCCATCCTACAAAATATATTTGTATACAGAGTAAATTATACATACTCTACATAATTCGTCAATCTTTTTCTTTCTGTATAAAAATAGGGCCAGTCCCTAAGGACTGCCCTAGATTGCTATTCTTGGTCAAAATATCTTAAAACCGCAAAATATATTGCCAAACTTACTTTTTCCCGATATTCGGGATTTAATAATAGCTTTTCTTCTTCCGGATTTGATAAAAAACCTACTTCGGCAATAACCGAGGCCATACGGGAGTTCCGGTTAATAAAATAATCCCCCGCTTGGGCAACGCGGTTGGTATTAGCTAAAATTGTTTTGAAGCTTTCTTGCAGTAGCTCGGCCAGTAACTTTCCCTTAACGTCGCTTTTCTGGTAAAAAGTCTGAGCTCCCCGATACTTGCGTTCGGGAAAACTGTTGGCGTGAATACTTATTAATATCTCAGCCTTTCTATCCTCGGCAATTTGAATTCGGCGGGCTAAATCCTGTTTTTTCCGGACAGAATTTCCTTTTATAGCCGGATCGGCCAGATCGTAATCGCCAGAACGGGTAAGATAAACTTGGGCCCCTGCCATTTCTAATTTTGCAGCCACCCTACGGGCAATATCAAGGGTAATTTTTTTCTCTACTGCTCCCTGTTGACCCTTACACCCAGGGTCCTGTCCCCCATGCCCCGGATCTAGAACAATAATACGGTGAGCAACCGCTACTGATAGTACTCGTACTTCCCGATTTAGTAAGATATTTCTAACGACTCCCCCTAAGATTGCCAAAACTATCATCACCACCAGGACTGTTAAAACTTTGCGTAGATTTAGGTTGAATACTCTAAAGATTATCATCCATTGCACCTCCGGCTTGTAAATTATATGCCAAGCCAAAGGGCATTATTATTTGGTTTAAGAAAAAATGTTAATATGTAACTCCTCCTCTTCAGCATTCCTGAACCGTTGTATTATCCCAAAACTTTTTCCAGCCATAAAATATAATATCACGAATAAAGGAGGGATAAAAATGAACCACACAAATAAAACCCGCCTAACTTCTCCTTATCCTCCAGTCAAGGTTGAATCTCCCAATATCATGTATGCTGAAATTTTAATGGACGATTATGCCGGTATCGCCGGTGAACTTACCGCCATTACCCAGTACTTGTACCATCATTTAGAAAGCGAAAAAGTATCCCCATTAACTTCCGCCCTCTTTAAAGAAATAGCTTTAGTTGAAATGCATCACCTTGATATGGTTGGCAGGTTAATAATGGAGTTCGGCGGTAACCCCACCTATCGGGGAAGTTTTGGCAATAATTTCGCTTACTGGAGCGGAAGCTTTGTTAATTATTCCCAAAGCATAAGAGAACAATTGATTGCCGATATCCAGGCAGAAAAGACTGCAATTGAAAATTATCAACGGCATGCAGCAATTATTGATGACCCTTACGCCCGGGCAGTTCTCTACCGGATTATTGAAGATGAAGAACTTCATTTAAAATTATTCCGGGATGCGTTAAAAAATTTAAGGGAAGGTTAATCCTTCCCTTTTACCTTATTTAAAAAAGCTATTTTTAATCCCGGAACAGTCGTTTTTTTACCCTAACAACCTTATGACATTTTTCTGAATATTTTTATTTTACCATTAAGACCTTAATTTTGCAAATTCGACTGCAGCACCAAACCATTATGGGCCTAAAGAAAAAACCAGGCATAAACGCCTGGTTTTTTCGTGTTATCTCTTGGTCCACTGGGGTCTTCTCCGGGATTTCCTGAAACCGTATTTTTTCCGTTCGACCATCCGCGGGTCCCGGGTAAGGAATCCTGCTTTTTTCAGGGCAGGTCTAAGCGATGCATCCGCTTGAACCAAAGCCCGGGCAATGCCCAGCCTTACAGCTCCTGCCTGGCCGGAAATGCCCCCGCCATGAACTTTGGCCTTAATATCAAACTTCCCGAGGGTATTGGTCAGTTCCAAGGGTTGCTTAACAATAATCTGCAGGGTTTTTCTCGGAAAGTATTCTTCTAGAGCTTTACCATTTACCGTAATGTTCCCTTCGCCGGGAACCACAAAAACCCGGGCGACCGCTTCTTTTCTCCGGCCCGTACCGTAGAAGTTAACTACTGCCATCTAAAACGCCTCCCTTCGCCCGTATCTAAAACTGCCAGATTTCCGGCTTTTGAGCTTGATGCGGATGTGATTCCCCGGCATAAACCTTAAGCTTTTTAAATAGCTTTCTCCCCAGCCGGTTATGTGGAAGCATCCCTTTAACAGCTTTTTCAAAAGCCAGGACCGGATTAGTTTTCATTAAGATACCATAAGGTATTGCTTTTAAACCGCCAGGATAACGGCTGTGACGGTAAAACATTTTCTTTTCTAATTTTTTTCCAGTCAATACCGCTTTCTCCGCATTGATAATAATTACAAAATCACCGGTATCAACGTGCGGAGTAAACTCCGGTTTATGTTTGCCTCTTAAAAGCTTGGCCGCTTCACTGGCAACCCGGCCAAGGGGTTTACCAGCAGCATCTATGACATACCATTTCTTTTCCACTTCATTGGGCTTAGCCATGTATGTGGTTCTCACCTTGTTCCCTCCTTTTGCCGTAACTATAGCGGTACTGCCAATGGGGGCTCGTCACTGGCAAATACCTATACCATTATAATTTTAGGGGAATACCCATAAGCTGTCAAGCAATTCTTCCGCCAAAGATGTAAATAATATAAAAAATATAAATTAAACCGCTTAAAATTAACACCCCGGCCGTTAAACCCTTACGAGTTTTAGCTAAAAATAAATCTATAGCTGCTGCAAAAATCGCTAATAGACCACTTATTAAAACCTCCGGCGATAACTTCCAGGAAGTGAAGGAAATACCTATAGAGGTAATTACCGAACTTTGAAAAACCATCGCACCGGTAATATTTCCTAATGCTAAGGTATCTTTACCGTTTTTCATCCAAACCACACTATTAAACTTTTCGGGAAGTTCTGTGGCAATTGGGGTAATCACTAGTGATAAGGCCATTGGAGCTATTCCTAAAATATAAGCTAATTTTGTTAAATTGACAACAAAATACCTTGCTCCAATTATGATTAACAGCAGACTCACAATAAGCTGCAGGATTATTGCCCGTATACGCGGTATTGACCTTTTGGGAGTAAAGATTAACGGGTCAACTTCCCCAATTTCCCCACTTTCATCATTTAACGTTTTATAAACATAAATTACATAACCTAAAATCAAAATTAGCGCCACAGCACGATGAATTGATGTCCAGGGAATAAAAGCTGCTACATAGGCAAGGATATAAAAAAAGAGAAAACTTTTAATATCTCTAAAAAATATCCGTCGGTCCAATAAAATTTCTCTACCAAGAGGACGTCTTTGGCTAAAGAGAAGCGCGGACGCTCCAGTAACTAAAAAACCAACGGTTATGAGCATAAATGGCGCACCTAAGATGGCCCCAATTCCAATTTCTGAGCTGTCGGCAGTGTTTCCCCCAAAAAATATAGCAATAACCGGTATCATGGTTTCCGGAAGAGCAGTACCTACCGCTGCAAAAATACTACCCACTGCCCCCTGGTTAAATCCAAACCGACGACCAAACCATTCTACCGCATTGGTAAAGGTCAACGCTCCAGTTAAAATGACCAGGAGATTAAATAATAAAAGGCCTCCTAGGTACGTCAAAAGCTTTCCCCTCTTTCAATAAAAAACTTTCATTAAAAAAAGTCCCCGAGCCGGAGCGGTCTTACCGGTAAGATTGCGATTTTTAGTTACCAATATTTCTTTAATTCTCTCGGGTTCTCCCTTTTCAAGGCCTATTTCTACTAATGTTCCGGTTATTCTCCGGGCCATTTTGTATAAAAATGAATTGGCTACAAAGGTAAACCAGCCCAGCACCCCATCTTCTTGGTAAGTCGCTTGATACATAGTTTTAACTGGGTTTTTAGCGCTGCTCCCAACTGCCCCAAAGCCACTAAAATCATGGGTTCCACTTAAGTACTCCAAAGCCTTTTTAACCTTTTCCCGATTAAGCCTTTGGGGTAAAGCCCAGGCATAACGTTCATAAAAAGGTGATGGAGGGCCAAAATATAGGTAATAATTATACTGCTTTTTCTGGGCTGAAAACCGGGCATGAAAATTTTCTGGTACAATTTGCGCGGAAATAACCCGGATTTCCGGTGGTAGAGTGTTATTTAAGATTTCTGGTATTTTCTCAACTGGTGCCCGCCACTTGGCCGAAAAATTTACCACCTGCCCCAGGGCATGAACCCCTGCATCCGTTCGTCCCGCTCCCACAACTTTTACCGGCTCTTTTACAATTTTATGAAGTTTTTCTTCTAAAATACCTTGAATTGTCCGGTGGGTATTTTTTTGCTTTTGAAACCCGGCCAATGAAGTTCCATCATAAGCCAGGATAAGCATAAAATTAGGCAGGAAGACCACCCCAACGCTTTAAAATTAAAAGTATTGCCGCCAACAGAATATCTGTAAGCAGTATAAAATAGTCAATCCTTGAATATCTTAAGGGCTTTAATTTTCCCCGGGGAGCACCGATCCGATATCCCCGGGCTTCCATTGCCACTGCCAGTTCATCTGCTCTTTTAAAGGCATTAATAAATAAGGGCACTATTAACGGTAACATTATCCTAGCTTTATTAGCAAGTCCCCGGGCATTAAAATCCACCCCTCGGGATTCCTGGACTTTTATTAACCGCTCAGCCTCAGCGGTTAAAGTAGGAATAAACCTCAGGGCAATGGTTAGCATTAAAGCAATCTCCCCGTAAGGAACACCAATTTTCCCAAAAGGTTTTAAAAGCTTTTCTAAGCCGTAAGTAAGTTCACTGGGGGAAGTAGTAGCTGTAAGGAGATACGCAGATAAAAGCATAGCAATTAACCGTAAAAATACCACACCACTATTAATTAATCCTTCCCGGGTAATCGCAAGGGGTCCAATTGCCGCAACTTTTTCCCCGGGAGTAAAGAAAAGCTGTAAGATTAACGCAAAGATCAGGATAAAAACTATCGGTCTTAGGGCCTGCCAAAACATTTTCGGTTTAATCCCAGCAACAAAGGTCAGGGCGATGATTACCGCTACCAAAATCCCAAGGGGAATTAATTTGTCCAATAAAAAAACCAGGATAACCGCAACTAATAAACTCAAAAACTTGGTACGCGGGTCTAAATGGTGGATAAGGCTGTTTCCTGGAATGTACTGGCCTATGGTATTAATGTTAAGCATTGCCCCGCACCACCCTTAATATTTCCTGCACGGTATCCTCTAAAATAAATTTAGGATTAACCCTAATTCCGCGGTTTTGCATATGCTTTAGTACCTGGGTATAAACCGGCAGATTTAAGCCCGGTACATTCCTTTCTAGAAGACTTAAAAAAACTTCAGTTTTTTCTCCATAAGCAACTACATTACCGCGGTCTAATACCAGGATCCGGTCACATAGAAGAGCTACTTCGTCCATGTTATGGGATACTATAACTACCGTTACCCCTTGATTTTTTAAAGATAGCAATAAGCGGTAAATAGTTTCCTTTCCTAAAGGATCCAAAGCCGCCGCCGGCTCATCTAAAATAAGGTATTTGGGAGAGATGCCTAGAACCGATGCTATAGCCAGGCGCCGCTTTTCCCCGCCACTTAATTCAAAAGGTGATCGGTACAGACAACCTTTATCTAGTCCTACCTGTTCTAAAAGTTCTAAAGCCTTTTGTTCGGTAATTTCTATTCCAAAGTTTTTCGGTCCAAAAGCTATTTCTTCAAAAACGGTCTCGGCAAAAAGCTGGTACTCCGGGTACTGAAAGATTAACTGAACTTTTTTGCGGATGGCTTTTAGTTCTTGCTTTTGGGTAGTTGATATGCCATCCACTGTCACTTCCCCGCGGTTTGGTTTTAATAAACCGTTTAAAAGCATTAAAAGAGTGGATTTTCCTGACCCGGTCGGCCCTATTACCCCGGTGATGAGACCTTCCTCCAGGGTTACCTTTATTTGATTTAGAGCATAAACCTCCAGGGGAGTCCCCGGATTATAAATAAATGATACATTTTTTAGATCAATTGGCATAATTCCTCCACCAGCTTTTCCGGCGTAGTCGCCGCATCAGAAAGTGTAAGACCTTCAGCTTTTAGGCGTTCCACTAGTTTAAATAGGGGCGGCGAATCCAACCCTAAACTTTCCACCAATGATTTTTTAGCAAAAAATTCCTGCGGTTGTCCATCAAAAGCCACGCCTCCCCCTTTAAAGGCAACTAGCCTTTTTGCCCGTAAAGCTTCATCCATGTAATGGGTTATAAAAATTATTGTAAGGTTTTCTTCCCGATTAAGCTTAATTAAAAGCTCCAAAACTTCCTGCCGTCCCTCGGGATCAAGCATTGAAGTCGGTTCATCTAAAAGTAAAATTTGAGGCTTAAGGGCCAAAGCCCCAGCAATGGCCAGTCTTTGCTTTTGGCCTCCGGATAATGCGTAAGACGCTCTTTTTCTAAACTCCCATAGGCCTGTGAGTCGAAGAGCCTCTTCCACCCGTCTTTTGATTTCCGTAGTCGAGAGATTCAAGTTTTCCGGGCCAAAGGCAACATCTTCTTCCACTACTGCTGCCACTATCTGGTTATCTGGATTTTGAAAAACAAGGCCAATTTTAGTTCCCAAAAGGCCTTCTTCTTTTAGTTCTTTCGGATTTTTCCCGAAAACCGTAACAATCCCCGCGGTAGGTTTTAAAAGCCCAGCTAAGATTTTAAAAAAGGTAGTTTTCCCCGAGCCGTTGGGGCCGACTAACGCTACCATTTCTCCTTGCAAAAAGGAGAGGGATACGTTTTGCAACGCATACCTCTCCTTTTCGGCGAAATAAGAATAACTTAGATCGCTAGTTACAATAATTGGTTCCATATTAAATAAGCTCCACCAACACCATCATTGAACCGTCGCCCCGCCGGGGACCAATTTTAATTAACCGGGTATAGCCGCCAGGACGGTCGGCATATTTCGGACCAATTTCTTTAAAAAGTTTCCGGACGACATCTTCTTCATATAAGTATGCCAAAGCCTGCCGGCGATTGTGCAAAGTATCGCTTTTCGCTAAAGTTATCAGCTTTTCCGCTACCGCTTTAGCCGATTTACCCCGGGTTTCGGTAGTTGTAATCTTCCCTTCTTTTAAGAGGGAAGTCACCAGGTTTCTTAACATCGCTTCCCGGTGGTCTTTCCTTCTGCCGAGCTTATAATGGTACATCCGCTTCCCTCCCTTATTCTTCCTCTTTCCGTAAGGAAAGGCCCATGGAATTTAATTTAGCAATAACCTCTTCTAAAGATTTCTTACCTAAGTTTCTAACTTTCATCATATCTGCTTCGGTTTTTTGGATTAACTCGCCTACAGTATTAATTCCTGCCCGCTTCAAGCAGTTGTACGAACGTACCGACAGGTCTAAATCCTCAATTGGCATTTCCACAACTTTTTCCCGGACATCTTCTTCTTTTTCTACCATGATTTCCACACCGGTAACCCGTTCGTTTAAATTAACAAACAATTGCAAGTGTTCCACCATAATGCGGGCAGCAAGGCTAACGGCTTCATCGGGGCGAATACTGCCATCGGTCCAGACCTCTAAGGTAAGCTTATCATAGTCTGTAATTTGTCCAACCCTCGTATTCTCTACCTGGAAATTCACCTTTAACACAGGAGTAAAGATAGAATCAACGGGTATTACGCCAA
Organism: Carboxydothermus pertinax; assembly: GCF_001950255.1. Taxonomy (NCBI): domain Bacteria; kingdom Bacillati; phylum Bacillota; class Clostridia; order Thermoanaerobacterales; family Thermoanaerobacteraceae; genus Carboxydothermus; species Carboxydothermus pertinax. Next base: position 13,923 of record NZ_BDJK01000059.1, on the reverse strand, counting down.
TGACGTGCTCGCCTTTTTTATTCCTTTCTGCCGGGACATAACCCCTACCCCGAGCCACCGTCATTTCCATGAAAAGCCGTCCGCCTTCAGCAACATGAGCTATAACTAAATCCGGGTTCAAAATCTCCACTTCGGGTGGAGCAATAATATCCTTAGCGGTAATTTCCCCTTCACCCTCAGCTTCAATCCTTAATACCTGTTCCTCGTCCCCATAAAGCTTTAGCGAAAGGTTTTTAATATTTAAGATAATGTCTGTAACATCTTCCACTACCCCCGGGACAGTCGAAAATTCATGCAGTACCCCTTCAATTTTAATGGATGTAACTGCAGCCCCGGGCAGGGAAGACAAGAGAATCCGCCGCATGGAATTGCCCAGGGTAATGCCATACCCCCGTTCTAGCGGTTCAATCACAAATCGCCCGTAACGGTCATTTAACTCTTCGGTTTCAATTTTTGGTTTTTCAATTTCAAGCACTAAGGGACCCTCCTTTAAAGGGAATAGCCCGTCTAGCTCTTATCTGGAGTAGAGCTCAACTATGAGATGCTCCTCGACGGGGATATCAATATCTTCCCGCTTCGGTAAAGCTTCTACTTTGCCGGAAGCCAAGTTAGCATCATAAGAAAGCCAGGCCGGCAAAGCCTTGCTGGCAGCTCTTTCCATAATTTCCTTCGCTACCGGAGAGTCCTTCTTTTCTTCTTTTAACGCAATTACGTCGCCAACTTTAACAAGATAAGATGGTATATTAACTTTTCGTCCATTTACAGTAAAGAAATTGTGCCGTACTAATTGCCGAGCTTGTGAACGGGAATCAGCAAGGCCTAGACGGTAAACCACATTATCAAGTCTTCTTTCTAAGATTACCAGCAAGTTTTCCCCGGTAATACCTGGTTGTCTTTCTGCCATCTCAAAATAACGACGAAACTGAGTTTCTAAAACTCCATAAATCCGCTTTGCTTTTTGCTTTTCCCGCAGCTGCAGGGCATATTCGGTGGGCTTTTTCCTAACTTGCCCGTGCTGACCAGGAGCATAATTTCTCCGGGCAAGGGCACATTTATCGGTATAGCAGCGATCTCCTTTAAGGAAAAGCTTTGTACCTTCCCTGCGGCAAAGCTTGCAAACAGGACCCGTATATCTCGCCATTTCGTTATCTACCTCCTATACTCTCCTACGTTTCGGTGGACGACACCCGTTATGGGGAATAGGGGTTACGTCCTTAATGAGGCTGACTTCAAGACCTGCAGCCTGCAGGGAACGAATAGCCGCTTCCCGGCCGGCGCCGGGGCCTTTTACATAAACCTCTACAGTTTTTACACCATACTCCATTGCTTCCTTAGCTGCCTTTTCTGCAGCCAGTTGAGCCGCAAAAGGAGTACCTTTCCTGGTTCCTTCAAAGCCTACAGTTCCTGCGCTTGCCCAGGAGAGGGTGTTCCCTTTGGGGTCAGATATGGTAACGATTGTATTGTTAAAAGTAGACTTAATATGCGCTACTCCTTGCTCAACATGCTTTTTTTCCTTTTTTCTGGTTCTTGTCCGACGAGCCATTATATCCCTCCTTTAATCTTACTTTTTCCGTTTTACGCCAACGGTCCTTCTTGGCCCTTTCCGAGTGCGGGCGTTGGTCCGGGTTCTCTGTCCCCTTACCGGTAAACCTTTCCGGTGCCGAATACCCCGGTAACAGCCAATCTCAATAAGGCGCTTAATATTTAACGAAATTTCCCGCCGCAAATCCCCTTCTACCTTATAATTCTTTTCAATTTCGTCCCGAAGTTTAGCTACTTCCTCTTCGGTCAGGTCTTTAACCCGGGTATCAGGGTTTATGCCGGTTTTCTTTAAAATAACGTTAGCCGTTGGCCGGCCAATGCCGTAAATATAGGTTAAAGCGATTTCAACCCTTTTGTCCCTCGGAAGATCCACACCAGCAATCCGAGCCATTACCGCACCTCCTAAAAATTATCCCTGCTTCTGCTTGTGCTTGGGATTTTCACAAATAACCATTACCCGCCCTTTGCGGCGAATAATCTTGCATTTTTCACAAATTGGTTTAACACTGGGTCTGACTTTCATTATTAAACCCCCTTTATTTCCCTACTTATGCCGGTAGATAATTCTACCCCGGGTTAAATCGTAGGGTGATAATTCAACGGTTACCCGGTCACCAGGCAGTATTCGAATAAAGTTCATACGAATTTTTCCAGATACATGTGCTAAAACCTTATGTCCATTGGCTAATTCTACCCGGAACATCGCATTGGGAAGGGGTTCGATAACCGTTCCTTCCACTTCAATAACATCGTCTTTCGACATTAAGCAATCAACCTCCTCACCCGTCCAGTTCTTCGCCCCTATTGGCGATAGATTTTAGGACTTTCCGTATCTCCTGATTGCTTACTTTTCCGTAAGTCTGGAGCATTTCAGAAATCTCCTTAACATGGTGGTTTAAAAACTTTAAATGACGGACGTTTTTTTTCTTGGGGTTCTCAACCCGTCGGTGCTGGCCGTCGACTACTTCCACATAACGGTCGTCTATAACCCTGTAGATAAGGTAGATAGTTCCGATATCACGGCCGGCTATGGATAGCACTACTTGGCCGGGACGGATTTTGTCTAAATGCATGACATTCACCACCCATCCCAGGTTTTACGGCAAAGTTAAGATCACAGGCCCATCTTCCGTAATAGCAACGGTATGTTCAAAATGGGCTGACCATTTACCGTCCCGGGTTACCACCGTCCATTTGTCCGGAAGGGTGAAGACCTCAAAGGTTCCAATGTTAACCATCGGTTCGATTGCTAATGTCATTCCCGGGACCAACCGAGCCCCGCGACCCGGCTTACCGTAGTTTGGCACGTTAGGCTCCTCATGCAGGGCTTTACCAATACCATGGCCCGCATACTGGCGGACCACCGAATACCCATGACGAACCACATAGCTTTCCACTGCATGGGAGATATCCGAAACCCGGTTGCCAACTATCGCTGCCTCAATCCCGGCATACAGCGATGCTTCTGTTACCTCTAAAAGCTTTTTTGCCTCAAAAGAAATCTCTCCCACTGGCCAGGTTTTAGCAGCATCACTGTAATATCCGTCCACAACTACTCCTGTATCAATACTAATAATATCTCCAGCCCTTAATTTTCTTAAACCGGGAATCCCGTGAACCACTTCTTCATTTATCGAAGCACAAATTGAGGCTGGAAAACCATAGAGACCTTTAAAGGCCGGCTTACCACCGAGCTTGCGTATTGTCTCCTCGGCTAGTTGGTCCAGCTCTTTAGTCGTAACCCCCGGTTCAATAGCTTTTTCTAAGGCTTGTAGAGTCAGGGCGACTATTCGCCCCGCCTCCCGCATCAGCCGTAGTTCCTTTTCCGTTTTAATAGTAATCAATTTCCTCACCAGCTACTTAATAAACCCTTGATAATGTCTCATTAAAAGGTAAGATTCTAACTGCTTCATAGTATCCAGCGCTACCCCAACCACAATTAAAAGGGCCGTTCCACCAAAGGTAACGTTGGGAATCCGGGCTATCGCCATAACGATATTGGGCAGTATGGCAATAAAGGCTAAGAATACTGCTCCAGCAAAGGTTACCCGGCTCATGACTTTATCAATATATTCGGCCGTTGGCCGGCCCGGCCGGATACCCGGAATAAAACCTCCATACTTCTTAAGATTTTCCGCGATGTCCAGCGGGTTCATGATAATTGCCGTATAGAAATACGTAAAACCTATAATTAGTAAAGCGTAAAGTATTGTATTAATTACACTTCCCCATCCAAAATACTTCAGCACCCACTGGGCAAAGCTATTTTGCGGGAACCACCCGGCGATAGTTATGGGAAACATCAGTAACGACGATGCAAAAATAATTGGGATAACCCCTGCCTGATTTACCTTAATTGGCAGGTGAGTACTTTGACCGCCATATACTCTCCGGCCAACCACCCTTTTGGCATACTGCACGGGAATTCGCCGTTGCGCTTCGTTGACCGCTACTACAGCATAAATTGCTGCTACAGCAATGACGGCTAAGATTAAAACGTTTAAAATATTGGCGGTACCAGCGGAAACATAATCAATAATATTTTTTATGGAGCCAGGAATCCGAGAAACAATTCCGGCAAAAATAATTAATGAAATTCCATTGCCAATACCTTTCTCAGTAATCTGCTCACCAAGCCACATTAAGAACGCAGTTCCCGCTGTTAGGGTTATAGCTACATATAAATAAGTCAAAATTCCCGGATTGTTTAGTGCTGATTTTAAACCAATTGCCATGAAAAAGCCTTGAATAAAGGCCAGGATAACGGTTCCATAGCGAACATATTCAGTAATTTTCCGTCGTCCTTCTTCCCCTTCTTTTGCCAGCTTTTCAAGGTACGGTATTACCACTGTTAAAAGCTGCATAATAATTGAGGCGTTAATGTAAGGGGTAATACTCATGGCAAAAATGGTAAATTTCTTAAAGGCACCACCGGAAATAACATCAAAAAAGCCCAGGATTGTCCCCGATTTAATGAGCTCTTCCATCCGTGCAAGATTAATCCCCGGTACCGGAATATGAGCCCCAATTCGAAAAACAAAAATCATCATTAATGTAAATAGAAGTCTACTTTTTAACTCCTTTGCCTTTAAGGCATTACGGAGGGCCTCAAGCATTTACAGCACCTCCGCTTGCCCGCCGGCGGCGGTTATTTTTTCTTTTGCCGATTCACTGAAAGCATGAGCCTTTACAGTAAGTGCTTTTTTAAGTTCACCGCCACCTAAAATCTTAACACCGTCCCCTATTTTTTTAATTACGCCAGTTTCAAGTAAGAGTTCTGGTGTTACCACTGTTCCATCTGCAAATTTATTCAAACGTTCAACATTAATGGCAATAATTTCTTTTGCAAATTTATTGTAAAAACCTCGCTTGGGAAGCCTCCGGTAAAGGGGCATCTGTCCTCCCTCAAAACCCGGTCTTACACCCCCACCAGAGCGAGCCTTTTGACCTTTATGGCCACGTCCAGCAGTTTTGCCCAGACCTGAACCTATCCCCTGACCTTTCCGGGTGGGTTTTTGCCTTGAACCGGGAACCGGTCTTAAATCATGTAGCCGCATTTTCCCACCTCCTAAATTTCCTCTACTTTTAATAAATGGGCTACTTTATTAATCATACCACGGATTTCTGGGGTATCGGCCTTTACCACAGAATGCTGGAGTTTCCTTAATCCTAAAGCCCGTACCGTTGCTTTTTGGCGTTCGCTTTGACCGATTACGCTCTTAATTAAGGTAATTTTCAACTTCTTTTCCATGGTTTATCCCTCCTAGCCCTTTAAAATTTCGGCCGGGGTTTTTCCTCTAAGTTTTGCTACCTTTTCTACGGTCTTCAAAGACTTTAAAGCTTCAATGGTAGCATGAGCCATGTTATGAGGGTTGTTTGAACCAAGGGATTTCGTAAGAATATCCCGTACTCCAGCCATTTCAAGAATTGCCCGTACTGCACTGCCCGCAATAACCCCAGTACCAGGAGCTGCCGGTTTTAATAATACTTTTCCAGCTCCTGCCTCACCAATAATCTCATGAGGAATGGTGGTATTAACAATTGGAACCTCTATGAGATTTTTTTTGGCATCTTCAATGCCCTTTTTAATGGCATCAGGCACTTCTGGAGCCTTGCCAAGCCCTACTCCAACATGGCCCTTTTGGTCGCCAACCACTACCAGGGCGCTAAAGGAAAAACGCCGTCCGCCTTTAACGACCTTGGCAGTCCTATTTATTGCAATGACTTTTTCGCTTAACTCCAGTTGACTGGCATCAATCCTCGCCATCGGATTCCCTCCTTTTCTTAAAATTCAAGGCCACCTTCCCGGGCTGCTTCCGCCAATGCTTTTACACGACCGTGATAAATATAACCGCCCCGATCAAAAACAACTTTTACAATCCCTTTTGCTTTAGCTTTTTCAGCGATAAGCCGCCCCACCGCTTTGGCAGCCTCAATATTGCCGCCATATCCAATTTTACCTCTCAATTCCGGATCGAGAGTAGAAGCTGCTACTAAAGTATGACCGCTTACATCATCAATAATTTGAGCGTAAATGTGTTTCAAACTTCTATAAACATTTAATCTCGGTCTTTCCGGAGTCCCGTGAATTTTCTTCCTGACCCTTAAATGCCGCCGTTTCCGCTCAAAATTCCGGTTGGTTTTGGTAATCATCGACTACCCCCCTTTTCTAAAACGATTTACTTCTTCCCTTTACCTCCGGTCTTGCCAGCCTTTCTCCGGATCACTTCGTCAATGTACTTAATTCCCTTTCCTTTATACGGTTCAGGCTCTCGTACTGCCCGGATATTTGCAGCAAAATTACCGACCACTTCTTTGTCAATTCCTTTAACAACAATTTGGTTTTGGGCCGGTACTTCCACTTCTACCCCTTCTGGTGGTTCAATTTCTACCGGGTGTGAGTAGCCAACAGTTAAAACAAGTTTCCGTCCTTGCTTGGCTGCCCTGTAACCAACACCCACCAGTTCCAGACTTTTTTGAAAGCCGCTGGTAACACCTATAATCATGTTGCTTATTAAAGTCCGGGTCAGCCCGTGGAGTGATCTATGATTTTTTTCATCCGAGGGTCTTTCGACAATAATTTGCGTGCCATCGAAGGATATTTTCATATCGGGATGGAATTCTCGCGTTAAGCTACCTTTAGGACCTTTTACTGTAACAAGATTGCCTTCTATCTTAACCTCAACCCCTTGCGGAACCGGGATTGGTTTTCTACCAATGCGGGACACAAAATCACCTCCCTGTTTTTTTTTACCAGATGTAACAAATAACTTCTCCGCCTAATCCCTCTTTACGGGCTTTTTTATCGGTCATTATTCCTTTAGGCGTAGAGATAATTGCTATCCCAAGACCTCCTAAAACTTTCGGGAGTTCATCCTTTTTGGCATAAACCCGAAGACCTGGCTTCGATATTCTTTTTAATCCAGAGATAACCCTTTCTTTATTGGGGCCGTATTTTAAGAAAATCCGCAATATCCCTTGCTTACCATCCTCAATATATTCGTAATCTTTAATAAAGCCTTCCTCTTTTAATATTTCCGCAATTGCTTTTTTTACTTTGGAGGACGGTACTTCCACCTTCTCGTGGTAGACCATATTGGCATTTCTAATGCGGGTTAAAAAATCAGCAATGGGATCGGTCATAACCATGGTATAAACCCCCTTTCTTTACCAACTAGCTTTCTTTACGCCCGGAATCTCTCCTTGGTGGGCAAGTTTTCTAAAACAAATCCGGCACATGCCAAAATCCCGTAAGTACGCTCTTGGCCTTCCGCATATCTTGCACCGGTTATATTTCCGTACTTTAAATTTTGGTGGCCGTTGGGCCTTAGCAATCATTGACTTTTTTGCCATTTTTGTCCCCCTTTCCTTATCTACTAAAGGGCATCCCCATTAATCGTAATAATTCTCTTGCTTCTTCATCGCTTTTAGCAGTAGTAACAAAAGTTACTTCCATACCCCGAACCTTATCGACTTTATCATAATCTATTTCGGGAAAAATAAGTTGTTCCCGAAGGCCAATCGAATAATTACCCCGGCCATCAAAGGATTTGGGGGAAACTCCTCTAAAGTCCCGCACCCGGGGAAGAACAATATTTACAAATTTATCCATAAAATCGTACATCCTATCGCCCCGTAAAGTTACCTTTACCCCAATGTTGGCCCCTTGACGCACCCTAAAACCGGCCACTGATTTTTTGGCCTTGGTTACTACCGGTTTTTGTCCGGTAATGGCCATTAGATCAGCAACTGCAGCATCGACTGCTTTCGGGTTTTGCAGGGCTTCTCCAAGACCGATATTAATGACAATCTTTTCAACCTTCGGTACCTGCATTTTATTTTTATAACCGAATTTTTCCATCATTACAGGTATTACATCGTTTAGATATTTATCTTTAAGTCTCGGCACAGTGTTACCTCCTTTCGCCGCGGCTTACTTATCTAGGCTCTCGCCGCATTTTTTACAAATCCTAATCTTCTTACCGTCCGCTAAAAACTTTTTGCCAACCCGAGTAGGCTTACCACAGCTCGGGCAAACTACCATGACATTACTAACGTGAATAGGTGCTTCTTTTTCTACAATACCGCCCTGGGGAAGTTTTTGGTTGGGACGGGTATGCCTTTTAACAATATTAACCCCTTCAACAATAACTCTATTTTCAGCAGGAATAACCTGAACGATTTTCCCCTTCTTACCATTGTCTTTGCCCGCAATGACTAATACGGTATCACCTTTTTTAACCGAAAGTTTTGGCATTATCCCACCTCCTTAAAGGACTTCTGGAGCCAGGGAGATGATTTTCATAAAATCCTTTTCCCTGAGTTCCCGGGCTACTGGTCCAAAAATCCGAGTACCCCGTGGACTTTTATCGTCCTTGATAATAACCGCTGCATTTTCATCGAACTTAATATAAGTGCCATCGGGTCGCCGTACCTCTTTTTTAGTCCTAACAACTACCGCCTTAACCACGTCCCCTTTTTTTACAACGGCGTCGGGAGTTGCTTCTTTAACCGAACAAACTATAATATCACCCAAACTAGCATATCTCCGGTTGGAGCCACCCAAAACCCGAATGCACATGAGTTTTTTGGCACCAGTATTATCGGCCGAGTTTAAGATGGTTTGTACTTGAATCACTTGCTACTACCTCCTTTCAGGTAGAACGTTATTAGCTTTCAAGATTCTCTAGTTTCTCTACTTCTCCTAAAACTTTACCCCGCTCAACAATTTCAACAACTCTCCACCTTTTTTCCTTAGAAAGCGGCCGGGTTTCCGCAATCTTAACTATATCGCCTGTTCTACAAAGGTTGTTTTCATCATGGGCCTTAAATTTCTTAGTTCTACGAATTGTCTTCTTGTAAAGGGGGTGGCGGACCAGTTCCTCAACGGCTACAACCACCGTCTTATCCATTTTATCGCTAACTACCCGTCCGATTTTGGTCTTTTTGGCTTTTTTGGTTTCCATGTTCTAACGCCCCCTTTCTAACCTTCCACTTTTTGCTTGGCTAGTTCTCTTTCCCGGAGAATTGTATTAACCCGGGCAATATCCCGCCTTACTTCACGAATTCGAGCCGGATTATCCAGTTGCCCGGTAGAAAGCTGGAACCGGAGCTTAAAAAGTTCATCTTTTAAATTAGCCAATTTTTCGTTTAACTCAGCGTCGGTTAGTTCCCGTAACTCTTTAGCTTTCATTGGCATCACCACCTACTTCCCGTTTTACAAATTTAGTTTTTATAGGCAGCTTATGGGAAGCAAGTCTTAACGCTTCGCGCGCAACTTCTTCCGGTACTCCAGCAAGTTCAAACATAATCTTCCCGGGCTTTACCACTGCCACCCAGTATTCCGGAGCGCCCTTACCACTCCCCATCCGGGTTTCTGCAGGTTTCTTAGTTATCGGGTGATCCGGAAAGATATTAATCCAGATTTTCCCGCCCCGGCGGATATGCCGGGAGATTGCCACCCGGGCAGCCTCAATTTGCTGACTGGTAATCCAAGCCCCTTCTAAAGCCTGCAGTCCATACTCTCCAAAATGGAGTTCAGTACCACCTTTTGCTTTCCCCTTGAGGCTGGGCCGATGGGGCCTTCTATATTTAACCCGTTTTGGCATTAACATGGTTATTCGCCTCCTTCTGTACTGACGCTCTCCTTCTTAACCTCTGGCAAAACTTCTCCTTTATAGATCCAGACTTTAACACCAATTTTACCATAAGTAGTTAACGCTTCTGCAAAGCCATAATCGATATCTGCTCTTAAGGTATGCAAGGGTACTTTTCCTTCGGTATACCATTCGGAACGGGCAATTTCCGCACCGGCTAAGCGGCCACTACAGGCAACTTTAATCCCTTGAGCTCCCATTTTTAAAGCCCGGCTTACTGCTTGTTTCATGGCCCGCTTGTAGGAAATACGTTTTTCAATTTGGGTAGCAATGTTTTCTGCGACCAGTTGAGCATCAATTTCCGGTACTTTAATTTCGGAAATATTGATGTTTATTTGTCTTCCCGTCATCTTTTCTAAATCTTTTCTTAAAACTTCAATTTCCGCGCCACCCTTACCAATTACCATTCCCGGTCGAGCAGTAAAGATGGTAACTTTTACCCGATTCGAGGCCCGTTCGATTAAAATTCGAGAAATACCTGCTTGATAAAATTTATTTTTAATGTATTTACGAATTTTTAAATCTTCGTGGAGAAGTTCTTGGTAATGCTTTTTATCGGCATACCACTTGGCATCCCAATCCCGAATGATGCCAATTCTAAGTCCTTTGGGATGAACTTTCTGACCCACCTTAGCCCTCCTTCCTTTCCGCAACAACAATAGTAATGTGGCTGGTTCTTACCCGCCATAGGTCTGCCCGACCTTGAGCCCTCGGACTGTAACGTTTTAATGTTGGACCTTGATCCACATAAGCTTTAGCTACATAAAGGTTATCTCTAGCCATTTCGTGATTATTTTCGGCATTTGCTACCGCTGACTTTAAAACCTTTTCAATAAAATATGATGCTTTTTTCGGGGTATACCGCAGAATAGCAAGAGCTTCATCCACGCTTTTGCCCCGGATTAAATCTATTACTTGCCGTGCTTTTCGCGGAGAAATCCGGATATACTTTGCCACTGCACGTGCTTCCATCAAAACCCCTCCTCTCTTGACTACTTGAGGGCTGTAGACCTTTCGGTGTGGTCTCCATGTCCCCTAAATGTACGGGTAGGAGCAAATTCCCCTAATTTATGTCCAACCATATCTTCTGTAATGTATACCGGTACATGTTTTCTCCCGTCATACACTGCAATTGTATGGCCAACCATTTGCGGAAAAATTGTGGACCGACGAGACCAGGTCTTTATAACCCGTTTTTCATTTTTAGCATTTAGCTCCTCAATTTTCTTCAGGAGCTTCGGATCACAATAAGGTCCTTTCTTTAGCGACCGACCCAAATTGGCTACCTCCCTTCAAGGTTACTTCCGTCTCTTAATAATTAACTTTGAACTTGCCTTATTTTTCTTCCGGGTTTTGACCCCTAAAGTCGGTTTACCCCAAGGTGTTACCGGGTGACGTCCAATCGGGGAACGGCCTTCGCCACCGCCATGCGGGTGGTCCACCGGGTTCATCACAACACCCCGAACAGTTGGTCTAATCCCCAACCAACGGGACCGTCCGGCTTTACCAATGGTTATATTTTCGTGGTCTAAATTACCAACTTGCCCAACGGTAGCCCGGCACTCTAAGAGAACTTTCCGCATTTCCCCGGAAGGAAGGCGTAAAATTGCATATCTACCTTCTTTACCGAGAAGCTGAGCTGCCGAACCAGCGGAACGTACCAGCTGCCCGCCTTTTCCAGGATAGAGCTCAATATTATGGATTAAAGTACCTACCGGAATATTGGCTAAAGGTAAAGCATTTCCTACCTTAATATCCGCGTCCGGTCCAGACATTAAAACATCGCCCACCTTTAACCCGTGGGGCGCAATAATATATCGTTTTTCCCCATCCGCATAGGCTAAAAGAGCTATCCGTGCAGTTCGGTTTGGATCGTATTCAATCGCCACTACTTTTGCAGGAATTCCATCTTTATTTCGTTTAAAATCGATAATTCGATACATTCTTTTATGGCCGCCACCCCGATGGCGAACCGTCAACCGTCCTTGATTGTTCCTGCCCGCATGTTTCTTTAAAGGTACTATCAGAGATTTTTCAGGCTTGGTTTTAGTTATTTCTTCAAAGGACGAAACGGTAACAAATCTCCGACCGGGGGAGGTAGGTTTGTAAGTTTTTACAGCCATCCTTTTCCCTCCTTTTTTCCTGCTGCCGGTTATACGCCTTCAAATAATTCGATTTTGTCACCGGCTCTTAACTTAACAATTGCTTTTTTGTATTCAGGAGTACGGCCCACAAAACGGCCAACCCTCTTCATCTTTCCTTTTACGCGAATGGTATTAACTTTTTCCACTTTTACGTTAAACAACTGTTCCACCGCTGCTTTAATTTCAATTTTATTAGCGTTCTTATCCACTACAAAAGTATATTTATTTTCCTGGGCCAAATCCATTGATTTTTCAGTAATTAGCGGTCGAATAATGATGTCTCTGGGGTTTTTCATTTAAAACACCTCCTCGACTTTTAAGACCGCATCCCGAGTCATAATAAGTTTGTCGTGATTCAGGAGGCTTAGGGCATTTAAGCTTGGAGCTGTCATCACCGAAACGCCTGGAATATTCCGCGCAGATTTTTCGACAACTTCATCAAAGCTTGCGGTTACAATTAGGGTTTTACCGTCAATTTTAAGGTTATTTAATACTTTAACCATTTCCTTCGTCTTAGGAGCCGCAAAAGTTAAGTTATCTACTACGATAAGATTGTTTTCATTTACTTTATCCGATAAAGCTGATTTTAACGCTAACCGCCGCACTTTCTTGGGAACTTTATAACTGTAATCCCGCGGATGTGGACCAAAGACAGTACCACCTTTGCGCCAAAGCGGTGAGCGGATGCTCCCATGCCGGGCACGGCCGGTGCCTTTTTGTCTCCAGGGCTTTCTCCCGCCACCGGACACTTCTCCCCGAGTTTTTGTATCATGAGTTCCTCTTCTTTGATTTGCTAGATACATTAATGATACTTCATATAAGACCGCTTTGTTTACTGGAGCCCCAAAAATATCGTCCTTAAGTTCGATCTCTCCTACCTGGGCTCCTTCCATGTTATAAACCGGAACTTTGGGCATCTTTATCCCCCTTTCTTAACAAAACTTCTATTTACCCTTAACTGCTGCTTTAATAATTAAAAGACTGCCCTTAATACCAGGCACAGAACCTTTTATTGCTAATAGATTTCTTTCAGGATCAACTTTTACTACTTCAAGATTCTGAATAGTTACCCGCTCCATACCAAGCCGTCCTGGAAGTTTCCGACCTAAAAATACCCGAGCCGGGCCTTTTGCGCCTAAAGAGCCAGGACGACGGTGGTACTTAGAACCATGGGCCATAGGTCCCCGGTGGAATCCATGCCGCTTAATACCACCAGCAAACCCCTTACCTTTGGTTAATCCAGTAACATCTACTTTCTCACCAACGGCAAAAATGTCAACCTTAATCTCCTGTCCAACCTCGTAAGCATCGATATTTTCTACCCTTAATTCTCTTAAATACCGTACCGGCTTAACATTAGCCCGGCTAAAATGTCCCTTTAAAGGCTTATTAACCTTATTTTCTTTTATTTCACCAAAGCCAAGCTGAACAGCATTATAGCCGTCATTGGCAAGGGTTTTCTTTTGGACAACAACGCAAGGCCCCGCCTCAATGACAGTCACCGGTACTGCTTTACCATCTTCGGTGAAAATTTGGGTCATTCCGACTTTTCTTCCCAAAATCCCTTTCGGCATTTGGTTCACCTCCTACAGCTTAATCTCAATGTCTACTCCCGCCGGCAGGTCAATCCGCATCAACGCATCGATTGTTTTTGGGGTAGGATCGATAATGTCGATTAAGCGCTTATGCACTTTAAGCTCGAACTGCTCTCTGGAGTCTTTATCAATATGGGGCGAACGAAGAACCGTATATAAGCTTCTCTCCGTGGGAAGTGGAATCGGTCCAGAAACGCTCGCGCCCGTCCTCTTGGCAGTTTCCACAATTTTCGAAGCAGACTGATCCAAGAGGGTATGCTCAAATGCTTTTAGCTTGATTCTGATTTTTTGCTTATTCACACGTTACCCCTCCTTTTATTTCCCTTTTACATAAAACACCGGAGGAAGGGGAATTTCTTCCCCCGCCTCCTGTTTTTTCGCCGGGAGAGGCTATCTTATTCTTCGATCGCGGTAACAACTCCCGCGCCTACAGTTCTGCCACCTTCCCGAATAGCAAATCTTAAACCTTCTTCAATTGCAATTGGA
>NZ_BDJK01000058.1 GCF_001950255.1 Carboxydothermus pertinax | reverse complement strand
GAGACCCCTGAAAAAAGTATTATAAAAAATAGAAAATGTAGAATAAAATAACAATAGCCCCTAAATTTATGATATAATTTATGTATAATATCTAAATTTGGGGGCTTTTTTATGCTAAAAGGTCGTGACAATCAACTAAGTATCTATTCTGTCTTATATAATCGGATACCTGAGAATCACTTGTTGAAGCGAATCAACAAGGCAGTAGATTTTAGTTTTATAAATAAATTACTTGAGAAATCATATTGTAAATACTATGGGCGGCCGGCAAAAGAACCGGAATTAATGATAAAGATATTGCTATTAAAACAACTTTATAACTTGTCTGATGAAAAAATAATAGAAGAGATAGGAGTAAATCTTGCCTTTATGTGGTTTTTGGGGTTAAATCCTGATGATGAATTACCTCATCCTAGCTTATTAGCGAAATTTAGAGTGCACAGAATTGATGACGCAACCTTAGATGATATATTGACCGAAATAATCAGACAATGTAAAGAAAAGGGAATAATCAAAGATGATGGAGTTAGTATAGATTGCACTCACGTAAGCGCAAATACAATAAAAAAAGTACCGGAAAGAGTAATGAAACACATAAGTAAAGAAATTTTTAAAAAATTAGAGGAAGAAGCTCCCGAAGTGCTTGAAAAGCAAAATACGGAAATACCAAATTATAAAGAAATTGAAGATCACAAAGAAGCAAAAAGAGTAATGAAAAACTATATAGATGGAGTTATTGAAAATGTTGAAGAACAAATTAATCCAGAAGATCACCCTAAGACCTATAAGTTAATAAAAGAAGCAAAAGAAATATTAGAAGACCCAAAATTTATGCAGCAAAAAG
>NZ_BDJK01000057.1 GCF_001950255.1 Carboxydothermus pertinax | reverse complement strand
ATTGCCCTATCCTCCTGGCAGGTAAAGCTATTTAAAGTATTGCCATTTTAGTTAGGTAAAAACCATTTACACAAAACTATTTACATTCCCTTAAATTAAAAGCTTTTTCTAACTCACTAAAGGAGAATTTATGAGTAGTTAAAGGAGTTGGGTCAATTTTCCCCGTCTCAATCAGTCTAAGTAATCGGCTAAGGCGTTCTTTTCCGCCCGGGCGTAATCCTGTTTTAATATTCTTTTCACCCATTTCTACATTTTAGTTATATTTAACTGGGAGATGGGATAGAAAATTCGTCGTCATCACCGTTTTCCCTGTACCAGTTATTTTCTTCAACCGTGTTAATACCAAAAAGCTCAAATACCGGACACCAGCGGGTGATCCCGGTGGCCAACTCCATAGCTCCTACACAAATTAAATTTTTTGATTTATTTACGATACCTAACCCCAGGAGCATTGCTCCCATTGAACTGCGCAAAAAAGCATCCCAGGTACCAACATTTTCACGCATCATTCCACCCCCGTTTTTTCTTAGTATTCCCAAGTTAATACATATTATTTGCCAATTGGGCAAAAATAAGCTTGAAAAAAAGGGAGGTGGAATCATGACCAACTACGCCAGTACAGATCAGCTTAACCTGGTAGGCTTAAGCTGTCCTAAATTTTCTGCCAAAACCGGCAAAGCTAATATTAAAAGCTGTGAGGTTTGCCGCCACTGGAGCGGTACAAATTGCCAAATTCAAATGTTCGATCCAGTCCTTACAAGCTTAGACCAAACATAAAAAGCCTTGGCTCATACCAAGGCTTTTTCTTAAATTCGATACAACCAATCTCTGCTATGATATTTTTCCTTCAGTAACTTCTTACTAATTTCTTCTTCTTCCGGCGTAAGATAACTTTTTTGAAAACTAACTTCTAAACCCTCAGAAAAACCTTTTAAAAACGCCTCTTTTATTTCCGCAAGCGAAAATTCCCGGGGAGAAAAATCAAGAATTGCTCCAGCCTTTTTATGAAAACTTGCCAAAAGCCGCTCTTTTTGCTCCAAGGATTTAAATTTTAACACCCGAAAAAGTTTGTCGACATCCATTTTTATAACAATCGCACCGTGCTGAAGCAGGTAATCACCTCTACGGACCTGGGCACTACCAATTACCTTACGTCCCTTTACCGTTAACTCATACCATGAAGGAGCTTCAAAACAAATCGCCGATAAATCGGAAGCTTTTTTACCCTCGGCAATTTCTCCTTCAATCCCGAGGTTTTTAAGTCCCAATAAAAGTCCTTTACTAATTTTCAGATAGGATTCCAAGACACTTCCCGAAAGTTTAGGATGATGAATGCTGCCGACCAGGGAATAGGTTAGCTCAAATTCATGAAGCACCGCTCGCCCCCCGGTAGGCCGGCGAACTACATCTACCCCTAACTTCTCACATTCGGAAAAGTCCACTTCCTCTTGGGCTTTTTGAAAATAACCAAGACTTAAAGTTGGCCGGACCCAGGTGTAAAAGCGTAAAACCGGCACCCCCTGATTTTTTGCCAAAACCTCCAGTAAAGCTTCATCTATAGCCATATTTTCGGCCCCGAAAAAGGATCCGTGGTCGATAAAGCGCCAGGTTTCCATACTACACCTCCAACTCCGCTAAAAGTTCGTCTAAGCACTGCTGGATTTCCGAGAGGACTGAAAAAGTAACATTTTTTAGGCGCAAATTGGCTTTTTATAGCTGTAAAATCTTCCTTTAAACAAATATTTATGTAGTAA
>NZ_BDJK01000056.1:927-20964 GCF_001950255.1 Carboxydothermus pertinax | reverse complement strand
CCCGAGGGATACCCACCTTTTTCAATGCCTGTTTTAGCTTAAAAAAATATTGTGAACGATTCTCTGGCCTATCTACAAAATATTTATTAAATTACCTTGACTAAAAACCAAAAATGAGGCATAATATAAAAGCGACAACGGGTTGTAGCGCAGTTTGGTAGCGCGCCACATTCGGGATGTGGAGGCCGTGGGTTCAAGTCCCGCCAACCCGACCATTGAAAATAAGAGCCCCGCAATGATTTGCGGGGCTTTACTATTTTTACCAGATGTACTTATTTGTATGATTGCTAGCGGAAGCGACCGAAAAACAATAGAGTAGAAGCTTGTAGCTATTGAAATTCGCGGAAAATTAGTGGTTCAAGGAAAGGTTATTGGAGACAATTAAACACGATGCAAATCAAAAAAGCCTTTGGCCTTCAATACTGAAAAGACCAAGGGCTAATTAGTTTAATTGAAAGGTATCAAAAAATTCGCGTAAACTTATGGAACGTCATAAACCAAACGCTACGTACGGTAATGTGAGAGGACGGGGATTAATCACCACTTCCTACTCGACTGCGCCAGTTACTATAAGGGACGCTCGAGAGGAAAGGGGAGAGTTTAAAGAATGTTAGTGTAAAACCCTACGAGATAGAATCTATGATGAAGCCCTGGAACTTATAAAAGATTATTCTTAGTGGGAAATTCACATACCAGGCAGTAACGACTTTTTTTATGCCATAAAAATACAAAAGAAATTTAAAATATCTGTTTGGGATTCTATGATAATAAATTCTGCATTGCCATATAATCTGGTCAGAGGATCTTAATCCTGGCCAGGAATATGAATGTGTAAAAGTGTTATCTCCTTTTCCTTGACAAAAATCCTGCCGTCTGGCAGGATTTTTTCCTTACGCGCCTGGCATGGGTACAGACTCCCGGATGATTAATTTTTAAGTTGCAAAAAAATTTTTATTATAAGAAGGATTTTTTATTTTTTTGCAGAATTATTTTTATGAAAAAAATTTGGCATAAAGGTAAATTTATTTTCAAAATATCTAACAGCCAAAATAATCTCATTGAGGGGAGATAAGATGAAGGAAAAGTTATTAGAAAGATTTATTCCTCTGGTAGATTTCTTTGCTGCTATTGCCGGGCCACACTGTGAGGTTGTTCTTCACGATGTTACCAACGTAGAGAGTTCAATTATTGCAATACGTAACGGTCATATTAGCGGGCGAAAGGTTGGAGGACCGCTTACCGACTTAGGGCTAAAATTTTTAAAAGAAAAATTGTATCAAACACAAGATGCTATGGTTAACTATCCTGCTCGGACAAAAGATGGAAAACCGTTGCGTTCGTCCACTTTTTTTATTAAAGACGATCATGGTGAATTAGTTGGAATGTTATGCGTAAATGTGGATCTTAGTACTGCTTTACAAGCACGTAAATTTATTGACGACTTTATTATGAATATAGACACAGATAAAAAAGCTCAAAAAACTAATTTAAAAGATGAATTTTTGGAAATTACGAACCCATCTTTAGAAGACTTAATGTCATCCCTTATTGAGGAAACTATTAAACAGTTCAACGTTCCGCCGGAGCGGTTGTCACAAGAAGAAAAGATAGAAATTGTCCAAAAATTAAATGATAAAGGCTTCTTTTTATTAAAAGGTGCAGTAACCGAGGTTGCAAAATATCTAAAAACCTCGGAAAGTACAATATACAGGTATCTAAACAACTATAAGAGGAGGGATGAAAAATGAAAGAAGTTATTAGCACCAGCAAAGCGCCACAAGCTATTGGTCCCTATTCTCAGGCCATAAAGGTAAATGGATTTCTATTTGTCTCTGGTCAAATTGGTATTAATCCTCAGACTGGTGAACTTGTAACAGGAGGTGTTGAGGCCCAAACAAAACAGATAATGGAAAACATAAGACAGATTTTATCTGCAGCGGGTATGGAGTTTAGCCATGTGGTTAAAACTACAATTTTTATCACCAATATGGATGACTTTGCCACTGTAAATAAAATTTACAGTGAATATTTTGGGAAAGTTTTTCCGGCACGTTCATGCATAGCTGTTGCTAATTTGCCAAAAGGCGCGCTGGTAGAAGTAGAAGTTGTTGCTTGTAAATAAATTCATTAGAAGGTGAAAATTCATGGTTTCCCTGGAAGAAGTAAAAAAAGCCAGTGAAATTTTAGGCAAAATTGCCCACAAGACACCTCTCGTGTATAATACCACTCTAAGTGAAATGACTGGTAATCATATCTATTTAAAAATGGAAAACTTACAGCGTACTGGTTCATTTAAGTTAAGAGGGGCTTATTATAAAATAGCATGTTTAAGTGAAAGTGAAAAGAAAAGAGGAGTTGTTGCTTCATCTGCAGGCAACCACGCCCAGGGTGTAGCTCTAGCAGCAACCCTGTATGGAATCCGTTCCACTATTGTTATGCCAAGACACGCTCCATTGTCTAAAATAAAGGCTACAAGTCAATATGGAGCAGAGGTAGTATTGCATGGTAACGTTTATGATGATGCCTATGAAGAAGCTAAACGAATTCAGTTAGAAACAAAAGCCACATTCATTCATCCATTTAACGATCCACAGGTTATTGCAGGTCAGGGAACTATAGCTTTGGAGATTTTAGCGGATTTACCAGATGTAGAAGTAGTTGTAGTGCCTATCGGAGGCGGTGGTTTAATTGCAGGAATTGCAGTGGCCATAAAAAACTTAAGACCAGATGTGCAAGTTATTGGTGTTCAAGCTAGAAATATGCCTTCCATGGCAGAGTCATTTGCACGAGGACTACTTATAAATATAAGTGGCACCCCCACAATTGCTGATGGTATTGCAGTTAGAAACCCTGGGGACTTAACTTTTGAAATTGTTAAATATTATGTAGATGATATTGTTACCGTTGATGAAGATGAAATTGCCAGTGCTATTTTGTTTTTGATGGAAAGGGCGAAAACCGTAGCTGAAGGGGCTGGAGCGGTATCCGTTGCAGCTGTTTTAAATCGATTATCTCATTATAAAAAAAGTAAAATTGTAGCAATTGTAAGTGGTGGAAATATTGACGTAAATCTTTTATCGCGCATTATTAACAAAGGTTTAGTAAAGGATGGCCGAAAAATTTTCTTGAATACAGTTATTTCGGACAAGCCAGGAACTCTAAGCCAATTACTCCAGATAATTGCCAGCACAGGAGCCAACGTGTTATCAGTAATCCACAATCGAGAAGCTGTAAATGTCCCACTGGGTTCTGCTCAGGTAGAATTGGAACTTGAAACAGCTGATCCTGAGCAGGTCGAAGAGATTCAAAGACTTTTAAAACAGCACCATTATTTTGTTAATATTTACCCAACACTCACCCCATTAGAAGTATAACGCAAAAATTCAATAATTTGGTACAAGTAGCTAACCGTATTTGGATTTAGTTTAAGTTAGCGAAAAGGCAGGAACGGAAAGATGGATATTTTAGATATTATTGGACCGGTGATGATTGGGCCATCAAGCTCTCATACCGCTGGAGCGGTGAGATTGGGAAAAGTAGGAAGGTTGGTGTTAGGGGAGATACCGCAAAAGGCGAAAATCTTTTTGCACGGCTCTTTTAAGGAAACATACCGTGGGCACGGTACAGACAGGGCGCTAATTGCTGGACTTTTAGGATTTGATACCGATGATTCGCGGATACGGGAGAGTTTAAAAATTGCTGAAGAACGGGGATTAAAGTATGAATTCTTGCCCATAGAACTGCCTGAAGCTCACCCTAATACGGTATATATGGAGTTGACTGGGGCGAAAAATAAAGCTACGATTACCGGAAGTTCTATCGGTGGTGGTGCAGTGTTAATTACCGGTATTAATGGTTATCCTGTAAAAATTACTGCCAAGTACCCAACTTTAGTGGTCCCCCATGCTGACCGTCCAGGAGCAGTTGCCAAGGTAACATCGGTTTTAGCATGGCACGGAATTAACATTGCTCAAATGAGTGTTTCCAGGCAGCAAAAAGGGGCTGAGGCGTTAATGGTCATTGAAACTGACCAGCCGGTTGATGAAGAAACATTATGGGAAATTAAAAGACTTCCAGGGATAAATAGTGGCTTTACCATTCCCCCGCTGTAAGGAGGACGCTATGTATCTTGAATCGATAGAACAATTACTTAGTGAAGCTAAAAAGCTTGGCCAAACCTTAGGAAGGACAGCGTTACTGTTGGAAGCTAAAGACCGGGAAGTTTCGGAGGAAGAATTAATTGCTGTTATGCAAAAAAGAGTTCTGGTGATGAAAGAAGCAATTGCTGATGGCTTTACTGGTAAATCTTCGGTGGGAGGGTTGGTGGGAGGCCAAGCAGTAAAATATAAAAAACAGTTGGATGCAGGTAAGGCATTAGCTGCGGGAGCTTTTGGCAAAGCTATCGCCTACGCCTTAGCTGTAAGTGAAGCCAATGCTTCCATGGGTTTAATTGTGGCGGCTCCTACAGCAGGTTCTGCAGGGGTTTTACCGGGAGTGCTGTTAAGTTTAATGGAAGAGTATAGTATTCCCGAAGAAAAAGTGGTTGAAGGATTATACGCTGCTGGAGCAGTGGGATTAGTTATTGCCCACAAAGCTTCCCTTTCAGGAGCCCAGGGGGGCTGTCAGGCAGAATGTGGTTCGGCGGCGGCGATGGCTGCAGTTTCTGCAGTTGAATTAATGGGAGGCACTCCGGAGCAGGCAGTTCATGCAGGAGCTATAGCTCTAAAAGGAATGCTTGGTTTAGTTTGTGACCCGGTGGCGGGTTTAGTGGAAGTTCCCTGCGTAAAACGAAATGTTGCGGCGGCGGTACAAGCTTTAGCGGCAGCCGATATGGCTTTAGCGGGAATTGCTTCAGTCATTCCTTTCGATGAAGTGATTAGTGCAATGGGAGAGATTGGGCAGATGCTTCCTTTATCTTTAAAGGAAACGGCCCTAGGAGGGCTTGCGGCTACCCCTACAGGTAAAGTTCTTAGTGCTAAAATATTCAAACAAAACCTGATTGCTAATAGGTCATAGTTTCGTAGGTAGTATGATGCAAAATTTTAATAATTGGTATAGTGCTAGATTTACTAAAAACAGCAATGAATAGATAAAGCTTTAGACCACTAAAAAAGCAGGAGGTGATCTTACATTACGGGGCAAAAAATAAAATTAAACTTATCAGTCATTCAGCGATAGCCTAAATGAAGGAGGAAATATATATGATAGAAACTGAAAAAGAATTAACAAGAGGTTTAGAGGCAAGGCACATTGAGCTAATTGCTTTAGGAGGAACTATTGGGGTAGGCTTGTTCATGGGATCAGCAAGTACCTTGAAGTGGGCCGGACCTTCTGTGATTTTAGCATACATTATAGCTGGTATCTTCATATTTATCATAATGCGTGCTATAGGTGAAATGCTTTATAGTGAACCAGTTACTGGTTCTTTTGCAACTTATGCCCATAAGTACATGGGTCCTTTATGGGGTTATCTTACTGCTTGGAGTTACTGGTTTATGTGGGTAGCTGTAGGAATGTCGGAAGTCACAGCTGTAGGCATTTATATGAAATTTTGGTTTCCAGCAATGCCTCAATGGGTACCTGGCTTAATAGCAATTTCGATAGTAGGTATGGCAAACTTAGCTGCAGTTAAGTACTATGGAGAATTTGAATTCTGGTTTGCACTTATTAAAGTGGTGACAATAGTAATAATGATTATTTTAGGAATAGGAATGATCTTTTTCGGACTCAGCAACAATGGTCGCCCCATTGGATTAGAAAATTTATATATTCATGGCGGCTTTTTCCCGAATGGAATAAAAGGATTCCTGTTTGCCCTTTGCCTTGTAGTTGCAGCTTTCCAAGGGGTTGAGTTGGTCGGTGTTACAGCTGGCGAAGCAAAAGACCCACAAAGAACTCTAAAAAAAGCAGTTCAAAATATTACGTGGCGAATACTAATCTTTTATGTTGGTGCTATTTTTGTTATCGTCGCACTTTATCCCTGGAATAAGTTGGGAACCATAGGTAGCCCATTTGTTTTGACCTTTGCTAAAGTAGGTATTCCTGCTGCAGCAAGTATCATAAACTTTGTAGTTTTAACTGCTGCCTTATCTGGCTGCAACAGTGGTATTTATAGTTCTGCAAGAATGTTATATACTTTAAGCCAAAATGGCCAAGCTCCAAAATTTTTAGCCAAGGTATCTCCTTCTGGGGTACCTGTCAATAGCCTTTTAGTAACAATAGTTTGTTTGCTAATTGGAGTAGTTTTGAACTATATTGCTCCACCAAAACTTTTTGTATACATTTACAGTGCTAGCGTATTACCGGGTATGATGCCTTGGTTTGTAATTCTTATTAGTCAGCTTAAATTTAGAAAACTTAAAGATAATGAAATAAAAAATCACCCATTTAAAGCTCCACTTTCACCTTACAGCAATTATCTTACTATTATCTTCTTAGTACTAGTATTAGTTGGCATGTGGTTCAATAGCGATACTAGACTATCGCTAATAATTGGAGCAGCGTTTATGGCACTAGTTGTTGCAAGTTACTATATTTTTGGAATAGGTAAAAAACGAGCTTCATAGGTAACAAGGAAGTAAACAAGAATAAAATAAGAACCTATCTAAATCACCGCAGAAGATTTCTTGCGGTGATTTTTTAATACCTCAACAAAGGTGATTTCTTTGTTGAAGTATCATACTTTACCTGTCAATATCTCGAGAATAGGTAATTATTTTGAGAAAATGTCACTTAAGATTAACCGGGAGAGGAAATGATAGCTGACTATGCTTGGCAACGTCAAGGGTAAACATAGCGGCAAAAAGCAGCCGCCCTTGACATTGCCAGCGCTATCAGCCTGGTTAGCAATTAGTCCGGTTAATGAATTAATATGGCAAGGCCATTAAACATATTTTGATAAGAAAATATCTTCAAGCATTTTTAGGATATCCCTATAACTATTTTCAAAAGTAACATTTTTGATAAGTTTATGGCCGTATTTGTAGTAATGGGAATCAGGGGAAACTAGGGCTTATTCTTTTTAATTTCAGAAGGCTTTTCAGAGCCTTTAGAAGGCCTCTTATTGATAAATCTAAGGGTATCATAGACAACACCATTATAACGAGCTTTCAAGCCAATCCCGGGCTAATAAGAACCTCAATCTTGGTTTTTGGTGGGAAGGTAGGTAGTTTCCTGTTGAGCAGGTTTTCTGCCTTTATTTTTATGGGTCAGGAACGCAGGACCTTCATTTAGTACCCACTTTTTTAGCTTGAGAATTTGACGTTCACTGAACTCAAGACATAAAGTTGCTTCTTTCACAGTAATGTGGCCATCAATTAATTTGGTAACATACATGACATTTTATCACGATAATTTACATAGTAACATTATCACAAGATAATAACATTTAAGAGAATCTATTTATTGACATTAAAACCTTAAAAATAGTAAAATTAGGTTCAGAGTTAATGGTAATTTATTGAAAATTCTAAATATGGAGGCGAGAGCGTGAAACTACTAATCATGGGCCCTCCGGGGGCTGGAAAAGGAACCCAGGCAGAAAAAATTGTTAAAGAATTTGGTATCGTCCACATTTCCACCGGCGATATGTTCCGGGCAGCCTTAAAAAATCAAACACCCCTGGGCTTAAAAGCAAAAGAATATATGGATAAAGGTGAACTTGTACCCGATGAAGTGGTAATTGCCATGGTCGAAGAACGAATCTCAGAGCCTGATTGCGAAAAAGGTTTTCTCCTAGATGGATTTCCAAGGACCATTCCGCAAGCCGAAGTGCTGGACAAAAAGCTTGCGGAGATGGGAATAACCTTGGATGGAGTTATCAATATTGAAGTTCCGCGAGATGAATTAATTATACGGTTAACCGGTCGGAGGGTTTGCCGCCAATGCGGGGCAACCTATCATGTTAAGTTCAATCCTCCTAAAGTAGAAGGAGTTTGTGATGCGTGTGGTGGAGAACTTTATCAAAGAAGCGATGATTCTTTAGAAACAGTTACCAACCGCCTTGATGTTTATGACGCCCAAACTGCACCTTTAAAGGAATATTACGCAAAAACCGGTTTATTAATTAATATTGATGGAACTAAATCCATAGGAGAAGTTTTTGAATCAATTAAAAATGCGCTATAAAAATAAACTCTCCCTTTGGGGGAGAGTTTTTTTAAAAGGAAGGTAAAATATGCCTTATCGGGAACTAGCAAGTTTTTATGATTTATTGTTAGGTGGAGTGCCAGGAGAGTACTGGGTAGGGTTAATTGAAGATTTGTTAAACCGCTGGAACTATAAAGTTCGGACCATTGCGGAATTAGGCTGCGGTACTGGAGTGATTTTAGAAAAGCTTGCGACACAGGGATATCAGTTATATGGAGTTGATATTAGCCCGGAAATGCTGGCAGTTGCTCAAACCAAAAAAATAAAAAATACCCGTTTTCTTTTCCAAGATATTGTAAATTTAAAACTGCCCGAAAAAGTAGATCTCATTTTTGCTTTTCATGATTGCCTTAACTACCTAAAATCAAAAGAAAATTTATATAAGTGTTTTTACCAAGTAAAAAATAACTTAAAAGAGCAAGGATTATTTTATTTTGACCTAAATCGCTTAGAATGGCTTTTAGATTTAGATATTAAGCCTGGCGAACTTATTTTAGATAATATAATATTAAATTGGACAGGCAAATTTAGTAATGATAAATTTTTAATTGAGCTTAGAATTTTTAACCGAGTTTGTGAAAAAGCTTCGTATGAACAGCACGAGCTTTCCCTTTTTCAACCAGAGGAAGTTTTAAAATTTCTTTCTGACTTAAATTTTTCCGTTTTATCGGTAAACCATACAGCTACCAGAAGTTTTTATCTGGCAGTAAAAGGAGTCGATGGTAATGAACGTTGAGATAGCATATATTGGCGGTTCAAGTACCTTGGGAATAGGATTTCCGGAAAAATTTTTACCTTCTAATGTTAAATTTCTTAAAGAAGAAATCTTTACAACCCCTTATGGTCAATCTCCAAAAATGTATTTCTTAGAAGTAAGCTCAAAAAAAGTAGTTCATGTAAAAATGCACGGCTGGCGTCCTGGTGTTTCCAGACGGGATGCTTCCTTACAGGTATTTTGGGTATTTAAAAAATTAGGAGTTAAGAAAATATTTTCCGAAGGAGGAGCGGGAGCAGTCAATCATTTGTTAGAACTTAGGGATTATTTGATTCCAACGGATTACCTGGATTTTACCATGCGCAAAGATGTACATTTAACCAATGACTACCTTTTAATTATGCGAAAACCTACTTGTCCTGAAATAAATCAAGCTTTATATAAAAGCGCCCTGACCTATGCTAAAGGTAAGGTGTTTCGAAGGGGAATATATGCCTGTACCGATGGCCGCCACTTTGAAAGTGTAGCAGAAGTTGCCTTTTTAAAAAATTCGGGAGCAGATGTGATTGGCCAGAGCATGGTACCTGAAGTATATCTGGCCAGGGAGATTGGAGCCTGCTACGGCCGAATTGATTTAGTAGTTAACTATGCCGAAGGAATTATCAAAGAGTGGGAACACGATGATTTAAAAGATATTTATCATAACGATGCCAAAACTAACTTGCAGATAATTATTGATGCCATAATAAACTTTAAACCCCAAAACACCTGCGAATGTAAAGAGTTAAGAAAGGAAACTTTATTAAAACTTGATTGAAATTTCCATTTAATAAAAGGCAGGTAATTTGGTATTAGTGTCGAATTTTATAAACAAGCTTTTTAGCTTGTTATTTTTTTAAGGAGGATAATGATGGGTATAACCATCAAGGAAGTTTCCAAGATATCAGGAGTATATGGCCAGCAAGGAGAAGAAAAAGTAGCCGAAGTATTAAAAGAACACTTACCTGATGGTTATAAGATTATAAATTCTTACCGTTTAAATTACCAAGGAGACAGTTGGGATATTGACCATCTTGTCATTGGCCCTAATGGAATTTTTGTAATTGAAACAAAAAATATGCGAGGCCGCGTTTTTGGCGGAGCTATGGGTAATTGGTGGCAGGAAAAATGGGTTGGAAGACAAAGGGAAAAGGTAAAAATAGGCAATCCTGCAGCTCAGGTAAATCATTATGCTAAAATTGTCAAAGAGTTTTTGAGGCTTTACTTCCCTGAAGAACAGCCCAGGATCTTGGTTTATCCCATTGTTGTTTTTGCCCATGAAGATGCCGATTTTACCCAGCTTCGTTTTACCCGCCCAGGCAGAATTGGTAAAACCAAAATTTTGAGTCTATATGAACTTCCAGCCTTTAT
Source organism: Carboxydothermus pertinax (assembly GCF_001950255.1). Taxonomy (NCBI): domain Bacteria; kingdom Bacillati; phylum Bacillota; class Clostridia; order Thermoanaerobacterales; family Thermoanaerobacteraceae; genus Carboxydothermus; species Carboxydothermus pertinax. Next base: position 10,691 of record NZ_BDJK01000056.1, on the reverse strand, counting down.
TTTAAGCAGGGAAGAAGTTTCGTATGACCTGGAATTTATTGATAAAGCTATCAATGTATTGATTCCTGAAGATGAGCGGGAAAAAACCGGTATGTTTAAAACCGGTCTTTATTACCAAAACCTTCAAGAACAGTTTTCCCGTCGCTATAAGTTAGAAGACCTTATTGGCGAAGGTAAATTTAGCAAAGTATACTGGGCTTATGATAATAAGTTAGATCGTGAAGTAGCTGTTAAAGAAATTATTTTAACAGACTTACCAAGAGAACTTAAAGATAAAATTTATAATGAAGCCCAGTTACTGGCTAAAATCAATCACGAAAACATTGTAAAACTTTACGATACTTTTTATTTAGATGATAAAATTTATCTTATAATTGAATTAGTTCAGGGTAAAACCCTAGCAGAATATGTTGAAGAAAAAGGCGGGATGCTTTCCGTTAAAAAAGCAATTAATATCATAATTCAAATTGCCCGGGCTATTTCTTATATTCACCAGCATAATATTATTCACCGCGATTTGAAACCAGAAAACATTTTAATTTCAACCGAAGATACAGTGAAAATTACTGATTTCGGTATTGCCCAGCTGGACGAAGATGAAAAAGAGGAAGGTTTTATTTTAGGGACTCCCGTGGTCATGGCTCCAGAACAAATACTGGGAACGGGAATTGATCAACGCACCGATATCTTTGCAATCGGATGTATATTTTATTATTTATTAACCGGTCAATATCCTTTTTCCGGCAGTAATTTTTCTGAATTAAGCTATAACGTTTTACATTTTGAGCCTGAACCAATTAAATTTTTTAATAACAAAGGCAATTTAGAAATAGAAAGAATTATCTTAAAATGTTTGGAAAAAAATCCTGAAAACCGTTATAAAAATGTAAGTGAATTATTACAAGATTTACTAAAATACCAGGAGCAAAAAGGTTTTAAGTTAGTATTTAATAAAAAAACAATACTAAAAATAGCTCTAATAAGTTTTATAATAATTTTCTTGTACCTTTTTACTGTAGGAACCAGTAAACAAAATGAAAATAACATTCCTGTTTCCATAAATGAAATATTAAACAAAGAGCAAATTACCATTACAAATGATAATTTTGCTCAAGTTTTTACCAATAATTATTTGGCTGGGGCAAGGGTAAAAATAACAGGAAGAATTCTCGACGTAATTGGTGCTCAAAATAGTCGCACTTTATGCTATTTTTTATTAGAACCACCCCCCCAAAAAGCAGATAATAAGCTCATTATAGCTCTTTCGCTTGATCCCTTTACAATCTATAATAGTTCTAAATATTATCAGTTGGAGGGTTTTCTAGCTTATTCCTCTTTAGTTGAAAACGGAGCAGCCAAGCCCGTGGTTATAGCAGAAAAAATTAAAATAGTTGAACCATGGCTTTTATTTGATCCCCCAATAAAAACAGTAGAAGTTCACCAAACAATAAAAAGAAAGGACAAGGAAATTATTTTTGAAAAGATCGAGTTTGGCAAAAATGAAACCCGACTTTTTTTTACTTTAAAAAATCTTTCCAACTATCCTGTAACTTTTAATTTGTTAGAACCAAGAGCTAGTCAAAAAGATCGCTTTTATATCGAAGCTTTATATCAAAACCGTGATTATCCAAAATTAAAGGAGCAGTTAGCACCAAAAGAAATAGTGAGCGGGATAGTGGTTTTAGAAAAAATGGATTACCAAATTAAGGAGGCGGTATTCTTCCTGGGCCTAACTATGGCTGGAGAAGAACCATATATATTTCATGTGAGGTGGGGAGATGAAAATACTGGGAATTAGTTTTTCAGCCAGGGATAAAGGCAATACCGATATCCTGGTGAACACGGCGCTGCGGGGGGCAGCATCGGTAGGGGCGTCTATTGAATTTATTAAAGCCAAAGATTTAAACATTGAAAACTGTCGTGGTTGCTTAAGTTGCGTTTACAAAGGAAAATGTCCAATCAGTGATGACCTCTATAAGTTTATCGAACTGGTTAAAAGTGCTAACGGCATTGTAGCAGGTGCCCCAACCTATCTTTTTGGTCCTATTGGAAAAGTAAAAACAATGACTGACCGAAGTCTTGCTATCTCTCATTTTCTAGAAAAGATAGATCCAGAAAAAAAGTTTGGGATAACAATTAGCGTTGCCGGAAATCCCCTATGGAACCCCTTGGGCAGTGAAATTCTTAATCAGTTTATTTTAAGTTACGGTTTTAGTCTTTATGACTTCCTTGCCGGTTATGCTCCCGGACCGGGAGAAGTATTATTAAATGATGAATTATTAGAAAACACCTACCGGCTTGGCAAGGAGCTGGTTTTAGCTCTAAGAAAGGAAAAAGAACCACCTAAAGCTCAGGAAAATCAGTGCCCTTACTGCAAAAGTCGCTTAGTTAAGTTTGAAGAAGGAAAAATTTATTGTGCGATTTGCCTGGCCCCGGCAGAAATTCGCGATGGTAAACTATCTTTTGCTGCAAATTACGAACCTTTTTGGACAAAAAATCATCGAATAAATCATATTAATGATTGGATTATACCCTCGCGGGATCGTTTTTTAAGCAAAATAAAAGATATTAAAGAAAAAGCAAAACAGCTTAATATTTAATTTATTTCCTTTGGTATTTGTATCTCATATGTTTCGTTATCTAGAGTTTTATGCTGTCCTAAAGTTTTTAAATAGCCATGGTCAACTAATTCTTTACTTACTTCGTAAAAACTATCTCTTTTATATTCTGGTAAAGAACGAACAAAACGGGTTATTTCCTTGGGTTTCTTTAAAGGCTTAAATTTTACACCGCCAAACTTTAAAAAATGATAACGAGCCACAAACATTCACCTCGCTAAAATATTTAAAAATAATTTTAAATTACTTAAAAAACAGAAAAACCTCGCCCAAGCGAGGTTTAATTTTTATGGCAGGGGAGACAGGACTCGAACCCGCAGCCCTCGGTTTTGGAGACCGATGCTCTACCAATTGAGCTACTCCCCTACAACTCCACTGCACAATTATTATAAGAAAAAAATATACTGTCGTCAAGAAGACAAAAGCAGTTTTGCGGGTAGAAATTTGCGCCTTTATGTTATACGATTATAATATACAAAATAAAATATAGTTAAAAAGTCTTTTGGAGGTAAAAAGATGAAAATAGGAGTTATTTGCGGTGGAATTTCTTCCGAAAGGGAAATTTCCTTGCGTACCGGCGAGGCAATTTTTAATGCGCTAGTAAAGAAAGGATATAATGCAGTAAAAATAGATATGAATAGAAATATAGCCGAAATTTTAAAAAAGGAAAAAATTGATTTTGCTTTTATTGCCCTTCACGGAAAATATGGGGAAGATGGAACAATTCAGGGTTTGCTTGAAATAATGGGTATTCCTTATACAGGTTCGGGAGTACTTGCTAGTAGTTTAGCCATAGATAAGATAATGACTAAAAAAGTTTTACTGGCTGAAGGGATTCCTACCCCTCGATACATTACTCTCAATAGCCAGGAATATTCCAGTATCAAATCTCTCCACCAAGAAATAATACAAAATTTAAGGCTTCCATTTGTTTTAAAGGCTCCCCGGGAAGGGTCTACCATCGGAATTGAATTTGTTTTTAGTGAGCAAGAGCTCCCTGGAGCGATAGAAAGGGTATTGCAGCACGACCATCAGATTTTGGTAGAAGAGTTTATTTCGGGAATAGAAATAACTGCTTCAGTTTTAGGTAACGATGAACCCGTGGTTTTACCATTAATTGAAATTGTCAGTAAAACTCGTTTTTACGATTATGAAGCTAAATACACCCCAGGCCTTAGTGACCACATAATTCCCCCAAGGATTTCACACGAATTAAATTTAAAAATTACAGACCTTGCCCTTAAAACATATAAAGCGTTAGGCTGTCAGGGATTTGCCCGGGTAGATTTTATGGTCGATGTGCAAAATCACGAAGCTTATGTCCTGGAAGTAAACACCATCCCTGGAATGACCGCCACTAGCCTTTTTCCCGATGCTGCTCGGGCCAAAGGCATAAGTTTTGAAGATTTGGTAGAGAAAATCTTAATGCTTGGCTTAGAAAGGAGGAAAAAATAAGAAGGAAATATGAAAACATTGTTTAATCTAATCGCAGAAATTGATCATCACGGTTATAAAGCATACAGTCGCTTAAAAGGTAGCTATTACTTTCCTAACTTTATTCTAAGCTTTCTTAAAATTCAAGGAGATCCTTTTGCTCCACCAAGCATTGCTCAAATTAGGTTACAAGAAAGCCAGCATAAATATCCAGCAAAATACTTACAAAAAAATATTGAAGTTCCCTTCGGCGATTTTATTCTTGAACGATTTCATGAAGGTTTAACCAGTTTACTCCCCAAAATATCCGGTTCAGGGAACAGCGGTTTAATTTATGTAAGCCGTAACGGCCAGCAACTTTTAAAAAGATCCAGCTTTTTACTTTCTGGCAAAGACATTGTAATAAATTTTAATATTGGGCTTCCTGCCGAAGGCAGAAGAATAAAAGGTCAAGCTTTCATAAAAATGCTTCAATCTCTGCAAGATCTTGTTCAGAAATTTGTTATTTACCAACCAGGTTATGAAGCAAAACTTCAAAACCAGGTAAACCTTTATTTAGATCAAGAATACCTTCGTTCTTACCTCAGGGAAAACGGATATGTTGCTTTTATTGCTGATGGCGCAATACTTCCCCGGGCTTCAGGGCAATCGGAAAAACCATTGAAAACTGCTATACCTTTTCGATCACCCGAAAGCATGCGGATTACCATTGACTTACCCTTTAGCGGAAAAATAACCGGGATGGCTATTCCCAAAGGAATAACTGTTATTATTGGGGGTGGTTTTCATGGCAAATCTACCCTGTTAAAAGCTTTAGAGCGGGGAGTATATAACCATCGCCGGGGTGATGGACGGGAATTGGTGATAACAGACAATACTGCTGTAAAAATTAGGGCAGAAGATGGTAGAGTAATTAATCATGTTGATATTTCACCCTTTATTGGTACCCTTCCTCAAGGAGTAGATACAAAAAGTTTTTCTACCCTTAATGCCAGCGGGAGCACATCGCAAGCAGCTAACGTAATTGAAGCCCTTGAAGCGGGAGCAAAATTACTCCTTTTTGACGAAGACGTGAGTGCTACTAATTTTCTTTTAAGAGACAAGCTAATGGAAAAGCTGGTAGAAAAAGAGCCAATAACCCCATTTTTAAAAATGTGTAAAAATCTCTATAACAATCTAGAAGTTTCTACTATTTTAGTTGTCGGCAGCCTTTCGGATTATCTCAAAATTGCCGATAAGGTAATATTAATGGAAGAATATATCCCCCGGGAAATAACTTCTAAAGCCCATTTATATACCGGTAAGGAAACACTGGAAGCAAGTTTAAGTTTTAATGTAAAACCGCGGGAAATTAAAAAATGGCAAAAGTCGTACTCTAAAGTTAAAGCCAAAGATCAGTTTACACTTCAATTAGAAAAAGATATGTATTTAAATCTTCGTTATTTAGAACAGCTTTGTGATTATGGACAAGCAGCTTTTTTAGCTAGGATGATAAAATATTTAGGAGAAAATCAAATAAAGGGTAAATTAAAAGATGTTGCTTACAATATTTGGTATGAAATTAACTCTGAAGGTTTTGCAAGATTTGGGGTTGATCCCAGTTTTGCCTTACCAAGGTGGCAAGAAATGATTTTTATTTTAAACAGAATACCAGGCATATTAATTACCTACTAGGAGAGTGAAAAAATGGAATTTACTTGTATTATTTGTGGAAAAAAGGTTACCTTAAATTTAATAATTGATGAAGACGATGATTTAGTGGTTAAGCCTTCTAATATCCAAATTTGTGACCTTTGCAAAAAAAAGTTGCAAAAAGAAGCCGAAGATAGTGGAAAGCCAGTAAAACCGATTGGTTAATTTTTAAGGGGGTAAAAAGCATGGCTATAGGTATCTTAACCGGCGGTGGAGATTGCCCAGGTTTAAACGCTGTTATCCGTGCACTGGTGAAAAGTTTTTATCAAAAACTACCTGGAGAAAAAGTTATAGGCTTTTTAGATGGTTTTCGTGGTTTAATTGATAATAAAAGTGTTAATCTTAAAACTCAAGATGTGGTGGGTTTACTTCCAAAGGGTGGTACTATCTTAGGAACATCCAATAGGGATAACCCTTTTAAATTTCCCGTCATGGTAAATGGTAAGTTGGAATTTCAAGATGTGAGCGACACTGTAATTGCTAATTTACAAAAACATAATATTGAAGTTTTATTTGTAATCGGCGGCGATGGCTCCCTCTCAATTGCCCATGAACTTTCCCTAAAGGGAGTAAAGGTAATAGGCATCCCCAAAACAATTGATAACGATTTAGAAGCAACGGAATTTACTTTTGGTTTTGATAGCGCGGTCCGAACTGCAACTAAAGCCCTTGATATGTTACATACTACTGCTGAGTCCCATCACCGGATTATGGTTTTAGAAGTAATGGGGCGTTATGCCGGGTGGATTGCTTTGTATTCAGGCTTAGCTGGTGGTGCCGATGTTATCTTAATTCCGGAAATACCTTTTAACTGGGAGTCGGTGTGTCGTAAAATTCAAAAACGTAAAGCAGAAGGAAAGCATTTTTCCATTGTTGTGGTAGCCGAAGGAGCTCACGCTCAAGGTGGCGAACGGATAGTAGCAAAATATATTAAGGAAAGTACCGACCCGGTACGTTTAGGAGGAATTGGTCAGGTAGTTGCCGAACATTTAAGTAATTGTACCGGTTTAGAAAGCCGGGTAACAGTTTTAGGACACTTACAGCGGGGAGGCGGTCCTACACCTTTTGACCGGATTCTTGCTACCCGCTTTGGCGTCGCAGCAGTCAATGCCTGGCTTGCAGGTAAATACAATGTAATGGTGGCTCTTCAAGGAGGTAAAATTACTGCTGTACCTATAAGTGAAGGGATTAAGAAATTAAAACTTGTACCATTAGATTCAGAAATAATAATGACTGCTAAAGCAACTGGAATTAGTTTTGGAGATGACTAAAATTAAAATATGTAATTATATGTTTACAATATGTAAAGTATTGTAGACAAAGTGGTTATTTTTATAATCACATTTTTTAATGTTTTTATTGGCATAAGTATTGCTAATAATCATAATTGTTTGAAAAATTAAAATTTAAGGGGGATGGAGAATGGATTTTAGACTATCCGATGAGCACGAATTATTAAGGCAGACTGTTAGGGAATTTGCAGAAAAGGAGGTTTTGCCTACCGCCGCGGAAAGAGACGAGGAAGAACGGTTTGACCGCGAAATATTTAACAAAATGGCTGAATTAGGTCTTACGGGGATCCCTTGGCCAGAAGAATATGGCGGTGCCGGAATGGATTATCTTGCTTACGCTATAGCAGTAGAAGAGCTTTCACGCGTCTGTGCCTCAACGGGGGTGACCCTATCAGCTCATGTTTCTTTAGGAAGTTTTCCCATTTTTAAGTACGGTACAGAAGAACAAAAACAAAAATATTTAAAACCTTTGGCTTTAGGGGAAAAAATTGGCGCTTTTGGCTTAACTGAACCATCTGCAGGAAGCGACGCCGGTTCACTAAAGACAACTGCAGTACGCGATGGTGATTATTACGTTTTAAACGGGTCCAAAATTTTCATAACCAATGCCGGAGAAGCCGAAATTTATGTAGTTTTTGCTACTGTTGATAAAACTAAAGGTCATAAAGGCATTTCGGCCTTTATTGTAGAGAAGGGAACACCTGGATTTTCTTTTGGTAAAAAAGAAAAGAAGATGGGCATACGTTCCTCCCCGACGGTTGAGTTGATTTTTGATAATTGCCGGATTCCTAAAGAAAATTTATTAGGAGAGGAAGGTCAAGGATTTAAAATTGCCCTTTCCACTTTAGATGGGGGACGAATTGGTATAGCTGCCCAAGCACTTGGAATTGCGCAGGGAGCTTACGAAGCTGCAATCAAATATGCAAAAGAAAGAACCCAATTTGGCAAATCCATAGCGGAGTTTCAGGGAGTAAGTTTTGCCCTTGCCGATATGGCTACTAAAATTCAAGCAGCTAGATTCTTGGTTTATCATGCCGCCTGGCTTGAATCCAATCATTTACCCCATGGAAAAGCTGCAGCAATGGCCAAACTATTTGCATCAGAAACGGCAATGGACGTTACCACCAAGGCCGTTCAAATATTTGGCGGTTATGGATATACTCGGGAATATCCGGTAGAACGGATGATGAGAGACGCAAAAATTACCGAAATTTATGAAGGTACTAGCGAAGTACAACGAATAGTGATTTCATCCTATATTTTAAAGGAATTTTAAAAATAATGTTGTTAAGCCAAACCAATTAAAGGAGGAAATCAATGACAAAAAAATATCTCGCAGAATATCAGCAAAAATTAACAGATGTAAATCATGCCTTAACGTTAATAAAAAATAATGATAACATTTTTGTTTCCCTTGGAGCAGCTGAACCTTTAACACTCCTTGAGGGTTTGGGAGTAAAAGCTCAATATTTAAAGGGAGTTAAAATATTTCAAATTTTACCACTTCACGCTTCTTCGTATCTTAAACCTGAATTAAGCGCTAATGTTAAACATATATCTATGTTTGTTGGACATCCAGTTAGAGAATTAGTTAGCATGGGTTATGCTGAGGTATTACCTTGCCATTTTCACGATATACCACGACTTATTAAGGACTGCTTACAGGTAGATGTATTTATGACTACTGTTTCGCCAATGGATGAGCATGGTTACTTTAGTTTAGGAGTGTCGGTAGATTATTCACTATCAGCCTTAAAAAAAGCAAAAGTGGTAATTTTAGAAGTTAATCCTAATATGCCAAGAACTTTAGGTCAAGGATTCGTTCATATTTCCGAAGTCGATTTTTTGGTAGAAAGCAGTAGACCTCTTCCGGAAATTGCCATTGATGAACTTAAACCAGAAGATTTTCGGATTGGCGAGTACATTGCCGAATTAGTGGATGACGAATCCACAATTCAACTTGGTATCGGCACAATTCCCAATGCGGTTGCAAAATTGTTAAAGGGCAAAAAAAATTTAGGGATTCACACAGAAATGATCACCGATAGCATGGTGGATTTAGTGGAAGCCGGAGTTATTACCGGTAGTGCCAAGTCCCTCCATCCTTATAAAATAATTGGGACATTTGCCTTAGGTACGAAAAGGCTTTACAAATTTTTAGATAACAACCCAATGATAGAGATGTATCCGGTTTCCTATACCAATGACCCCTGGATTATTGGCCAAAATAAAAAAATGGTTTCGATAAATACTACAATTGAAGTTGATTTATGGGGACAATGTGCTTCCGAAAGTATTGGTACAAAAATTTACAGCGGCACCGGTGGCCAGGCAGATTTTGCCCGAGGAGTTTTGTATTCTCCTGGTGGTAAAGGTATTATTGCCCTGTACTCTACTGCTAAGAATGGACAAATTTCAAAGATCGTACCTACCCTAAAACCTGGGGCTTTAGTGACCACGTCAAAAAATGATGTTGATTATGTGGTAACCGAATTTGGGGTTGCCAAACTTAGAGGTAAAACATACCGCGAAAGGGCAAAGGCATTAATAAACATTGCCCATCCCAATTTTCGGGATGAACTTAGGTTTCAAGCAGAAAAAATAGGTATCTTATAAAAGCTTATTTAATTGTGGGGAGGGATATTTTATGAAGCTGGTAGTTCTATTAAAGCAGACCTTTGATACCGAAGCAAAAATCGTCTTAAAGGATGGGAAAGTTGATGACAGT
>NZ_BDJK01000056.1:0-917 GCF_001950255.1 Carboxydothermus pertinax | reverse complement strand
TTTGCGGTAGAAGAGGCCTTAAGAATCAAAGAAAAGTTAGGGCAGGGGGAAGTAGTAGTAGTATCGGCCGGTTCCGACCGGGCCCAGGAAGCGTTACGGCAGGCTTTAGCCATGGGAGCCGACCGGGCGGTCCTGGTCAAAACCGATGGACTAAAGCTCGACGAAACTGTAACTGCCGAAGCTCTAGCCAAAGCCTTAGGGCAAATGGAGTATGATCTGGTTTTAACCGGCTGGCGGGCCATTGACGACAGTTCCGCCCAGGTAGGAGTACGGGTAGCCGAGATTTTAGGCTTACCGCAAATTAACCTTGTCACCAAACTAGAAGTAGAGGAAGGCAAGATTACCGGCCACCGGGAAATCGAAGGGGGGACCGAAGTAGTTGAAGTACCTCTACCGGCGCTTATTACCGCCCAGCGGGGATTAAACGAACCCCGGTATCCTTCAATGAAAGGCATCATGCAGGCCAAGAAAAAAGAGCTAAAAGTAATACTGGCTACCGAATTAGGGGTAGCAGCCCAACCCAAAGTAGAAATAAAAGAAATCTTTCTTCCCAAAGGTAAAGAAGCGGGGAAAATCTTCACCGATGAAGCGGCCGTAGCGGTAGCCAAGCTAGTCAAAGCCTTACGGGAAGAAGCCAAGGTAATCTAGGGGGTGGAGGAAATGGGAAAAGTATGGATAGTAGCAGAGCAAAGGGAAGGTAAATTAAAGAAAGTAACCTTTGAGATGGTAACCCTGGCCCGAAAAATCGGGGGAGAAGTAGAAGGAGTAGTAATCGGGAAAGACGTAAAAGGTTTGGCCAGCGAACTTGGGGAATACGGAGTGGGGAAAATATACGTAGCCGACCATCCCGACTTAGAGCAGTACACCACCGCCAAATACACCAGGGTACTGGCGGACTTAATCAACAAAGAAAAGCC